>JBDRDF010000039.1:0-26008 GCA_043821025.1 Candidatus Omnitrophota bacterium | reverse complement strand
ATATACTCGCCGTTCATCCACGTCAGTTTGTTTATATCGAAAACAGCTCCTGTCTTTCCGACCCTTTCTAATGAAAATTCCTTTATTATTTCACTAACCGACAACATCTCCCTGTTATCGGTCGGCGCCCAGCCCAAAAGCGAAATATAATTTACCATCGCCTCAGGCAAAAATCCCATCTGCCTGTATTCCGAAATCGATGTGGCACCATGGCGCTTTGACATCCGCGAACGGTCAGTCCCTAAAATTAAAGGGATATGAGCAAATTGCGGTGGTTCAATTTCAAGCGCTCGATAAAGCGTAAGTTGCTTTGGCGTATTTGAGATGTGATCGTCTCCCCTTATAACATGCGTTATCTTCGTCTCATAATCATCTACCACGCAGGCGAAATTGTATGCCGGATATCCGTCGGATTTCATCAATACCAAATCCTTCTGCAAACTCAAGTCGAACTCAATCGATCCATGGACTAAATCGATTATCTTTATGGTATCCTCCGGCATCCGCAATATTATCGCTTTCTCGCTGCCTATTTTCCCTTCTTGCTGGTAGGCCTTACCTTCCTTAAACAATCCTTGAGCGTAATTGCGGTAGATGTCGAGTCGCTTCGTCTGAAAATACGGACCTTCATCCCAATTCATCCCTAACCACTTTAACGACCCACAAATCTCATCTAAATATTCTGCCTTCGAACGGACTCTGTCGGTATCCTCTATTCTTAAAATAAAGGCGCCGCTATTATGGCGAGCGAACAGCCAATTAAAAAGCGCTGTGCGCGCGCTTCCTATGTGTAAAAATCCTGTTGGAGCTGGAGCGAATCTGACCCTAACCATTTTTCGAAATTAACTTAGTACCTTCTTTTAAAGCTTCCTCATTAACAGGAAGGAGGTCGTGCCTATGGGGTGGGATTACTTCTTTTAATGACTCTATCAAAACTTTCAGCGAAACTAGCTTTAACTTAGCGTTTAATGCTCCCAACGCAATCATATTTGCGCAACGGATATTTCCTAATTTCGTCGCCATTTGCGTAAGGGGAATTTTCAATATGCTTATATCTTTCCTCATCGGCTGTTTATCTATTAACGTTGTGTTCATTACTAACGTACCATCGGGTTTAATCAACTCCTCAAATTTATCTAACGACGGCCTATTCATCACTACACAGGCAGAAGGAGCAAAAACTACCGGCGAGGGTATTATCTCGTCGGAAATCACAACCATCGAATGTGCTGTCCCGCCGCGAACCTCTGCGCCGTAGGACGGCATCCAAGTAACCTTTAAACCTTCGCGCATAGCCGCCCATGCAAGTAGCTTGCCCATAACCATAATCCCTTGACCGCCAAAACCTGCGAAGATCGCTTCTTCTCTCATTTAACTATCCTTTATCACGCTTAGGGGATAATATCTTGACAACTCATCCGTAATCCAGTTACATGCATCTTTTGGAGAAAGCCCCCAATACGTCGGGCAAGGAGACAGTACTTCAACGAGCGAAAATCCTTTCTTTTCAATCTGATTTTTAAACGCCTTCTTTATAGCAGCTTTTGCTTTAATTACATTAGCAGGGTTATTCACAGAAACACGCTCGATATATCTTGAGCCGGGTATTTGGGCTAACAACTCTGAAATCTTAAGTGGATAACCATCCCTTGCTATATCGCGTCCCAATGGGGTTGTTGAGGTCTTCTGTCCGATCAAAGTCGTCGGTGCCATCTGACCGTTCGTCATTCCATAAACCGCATTATTTATAAAGATAACGGTTATATTCTCGCCTCGATTTGCCGTATGAATAATCTCTGCCGTTCCAATCGCCGCTAAATCACCGTCCCCTTGATAACTAAATACGATTTTATCGGGATGTATTCGCTTGATACCAGCCGCAACACAAGGCGTCCTTCCATGTGCCGCCTCGGAACAGTCGAAGTCCCAATATTCATACGCAATAACTGAACAGCCAACAGGACAGACCGCTATTACATCTTCACGTATCCCCACCTCATCGATTACTTCGCATATCAATCTATGGACGATGCCGTGACCACATCCGGCACAATAATGGGTTGGCACATCTTTTAATGATGCTGTCCTTTCAAAAACTTTTTTCATGTATAGTTTTCCCTTTAGATTTTGCCTTCAGTATATTTCTTATTGCGGAAAGAACAGCTTCCTCCGTCGGAACTCCACCGCCTGTCCTTCCATAAAAATGTATCGGCCTTTCCCCTAAAATAGCCAATTTTACGTCTTCCACCATCTGGCCAACGCTCATCTCAACAACCAAAAATGCCTTTGCCTTTTTTGCCAATTTTTGAATCTCTTTATCCGGAAATGGCCATAAAGTAATCGGCCTTAACATTCCGACTCTTAATCTATCACGGCGCGCCTTAAGAATTGCGGCCCGAACAATCCTGCTCGTCGTGCCATATGCGACGATCACTAAATCGGAATCCTCTGTATAAACCGACTCGAAGCGCACTTCCTTAGATTTAATCTTATTGTACTTTAACTGCAATACTTTGTTATGTTCCTCAAGTTCTCCCTCCCCTAAAAGGAGCGAGCGTATTACGTTAGGGCGTCTTCCGCGGCAACCCGTCAATGCCCAAGGTTTTGATATTCGATGTTCGTTATTCGATGCTCTGCTAATAATCTCGATTGGCTCCATCATCTGACCTAGAATTCCGTCTCCCAATATCATCGCTGGATTTTTATATTCATCGGCTAAATCAAATGCTAAGCGAGTTAAATTCCACGCCTCTTCCACAGTTGCCGGTGCTAATACTATTGTCTTATAATCACCGTGCCCGCCGCCTTTTGTGGCCTGAAAATAATCGGATTGTGCCGGTGCTATATTGCCTAATCCCGGCCCACCGCGCATCATATTTACTATGACCGCTGGCAGTTGACACGCAGCGAGATACGAAATGCCCTCCTGTTTTAAACTAATCCCTGGGCTTGAGCTCGATGTCATTGCTCGCGCCCCAGCTGCGGATGCGCCGAAAACTAAATTTATCGCTGCTAGTTCTGATTCCGCTTGAATAAATGTCCTACCTACTTCGACTATCCGTCGGGCCATATATTGAGTAAGCTCATTTTGTGGCGTAATCGGGTATCCTGCGTAAAACCTACACCCCGCCTGAATTGCCGCTTCGCCTATAACTTCATTTCCACACATCAATATCTTAGCCACTATAAGTTATACCTCTATTTATACACCTCAATGCAAACATCAGGACAAATAATAGCGCAGGCTTTACAGGCAGTGCATTTATCGTTATCTAAAAAGGTAGCGGGATGAACTCCACGAATACTCAATGTCTCATCCATTACTATCAGTTTCTCTGGACAGCTTATTGAACAAAGCTCACAACCCTTACATGCTTCTCTATCTATTATTATCTTGCCCATCTATATCTTAACAAATATATCCTTAAAAAATAACTTTTTGACCTCCCTTGCAATCTCTTGAGCTGTCAACCCATAGGTCTTAAGCAATTCGCCTCTTTTGCCGTGTTCTATGAATTTCGTTGGGAGTCCAATCCTCTTTATTACAACATCGTCAAGGCCTTCTCTCTCAAAAAATTCCAATACAGCACTACCGAAACCACCTTCTAAAACCCCTTCCTCCACCACAACGAACCTTTTAGTCCTTGCCGCCAATTCCTTTAGTAACTCTGCATCCAGTGGTTTTATAAACCTCATATTGACAACAGAAGCCTTTATGCCCTCTTTAGATAATGATATGGCAGCTGCGCAAGAAGGCCATGTCATCGAACCCACCGCCAATATTGCTAAATCACCGCTTCTGGCCATAACCTCTGCCTTACCATAACGTAAAGGTTCAAATTGAGTTAACGGAACTGCAAAATTAGTTGCGAATTCTTTCGAAACAGAAGAAGCCAATAATTTTCCTCTTGGATATCTTATAGCAACCGGACCCTCACAATCATATATCGCGAATTTAAGCATCTCTTTTAATTCCACTTGGTCCTTCGGCGCCATAAGGGTGATGTTTGGCATATGTCTTAAATACGGGATATCAAATAGCCCATGGTGCGTAGGCCCATCTTCTCCAACTATCCCGGCGCGGTCTAAACAAAGGACAACGTGAAGGTTCTGTAAACAAACGTCGTGTATGATTTGGTCGTATGAACGCTGCAAAAATGTAGAATATATAGCGACGACTGGAATTAAGCCGCCTTTAGCCAAACCCGCGCCAAAAGTAACAGCGTGTTGCTCAGCCATTCCCACATTAAAAAATCTATCTGGATAAACCTCTGCGAACTTATCCAACCCCGTCCCCTCGGGCATTGCCGCGGTTATCGCAACGATCTTTTTATCGTCCTTGGCTAAATCTATTAATCCATCAGAAAACGCATCCGTGAATGTTGGCTCGGCGCTGGTTGCATTACCTTTTAACTCACCGCTCTCTATATCAAAGGGGGCGGTCCCATGAAATCTCTCAGGATGCTTTTCCGCATGGACATAACCTTTCCCTTTTTTTGTAATCGTATGAATTAATATCGGCCCTTCTAACGTTAAAACGTTCTTTAACGTCTCTATCAACTCTTCGATATTATGTCCATCTATTGGGCCTACGTATCGCATCCCTAATTCGTCAAAGAGCATCCCAGGCACCAAAAGATTTTTTAAACTCTTCTCCAATTTTCTCGCAGCCCTGTAAACCCTAAACCCATACCACGGAACCCTCTTTATCACTCCCTCCAAATCCTTATGTATCTTATTGTAGATGGGGTTCGTTATTATCCTGTTTAAATATTTCGAAAATGCACCGACAGACGGCGCAATGGACATTTCATTGTCATTTAAGATAATTATCAGGTTTGTCTTGCTATGCCCCGCGTGATTTAACGCCTCAAATGCCATTCCGCCAACAAGTGAGCCATCGCCAATCACAGCTACGACTTTATGGGATTCGCCGTTCAAGTCCCTCGCCAGGGCTAAACCCAAAGCGGACGAAATGGATGTCGAGCCATGTCCAACAGTAAACGTGTCATATTCGCTTTCGTATATATTTGGGAAACCGCTTAAGCCGCCAAGCTGTCGTAGCGTCTTAAAACTATCACGCCTTCCCGTTAATATCTTATGCGCATAGGCCTGATGGCCTACGTCCCAGACGATTTTATCCTTCGGGGCATCCAAACAATAATGGAGTGCTATTGCAATTTCAACCGCTCCTAAGCTTGCGGCCAAATGCCCGCCAGTCTCAGATATAACCACTACGATTAGCTCACGAATTTCTTTGGCAAGCAGCTTTAGGTCTTCCTGATTTAATCTCTTTAGGTCCTGTGGGGAATTTATGGAATCTAATATCTTGAAACTCATTTTACTTCTTGCGGTTTAAGATGTAATCGGCTAAGCCTTTTAGTGCATAAGCCCTTTTGCCGAAAATATTGACTTCCTCCTTCGCCTTCTCTATAAGCCTTGCGGCCTCTCTCTTCGCACCACCAACGCCAAAGGCAAGGGCAAAGCCATCTTTATCTAATATATCATCTATTATTTGAAAGGTAAAGCCAATATATTCGCCATATCTCTCGAGGGCATCTATCTTACGTTTAGAAGCGTCTGCGATTATCCCACCAACCTTACAAGAGGCGGCAATTAACGCCCCAGTTTTATGCGCATTAATGTATGTGAGCGTTGGTAAATCCACTTCGCTCCTTCGCTCTATATCAACGACCTGTCCACCTATCATCCCATACGTCCCAATTGCCTCAAGAACCTCTTTAACCGCCTCTAGATGAACTTTCGGTTTATCGCCATAGGTCAGAAGTTCAACCCCAAAGGTCAAAAGCGCATCGCCTGCCAAAACCGCAATCGCCTCTCCAAACTTCTTGTGGGACGTAAGCCTGCCCCTTCTATAATCATCGTCATCCATCGCTGGCAAATCATCGTGAATTAAAGAATACGTATGTATCATCTCGATTGCACAGGCAGCGGGCAATGCTTCTTTTATATCTCCGCCGCATGCTTCGCAAGATGCCAAAAGCAGTATCGGACGAATCCTTTTTCCCCCTGGAAATACCGAATACCTCATCGCCTTATGGATCGCCTGAGGATACTCGCTCCTCCTCGGCAGATATAAATCAAGCGCTGCATCTATAACTTTTTTTCTTCTCTTTAAATATTCGGCTATCTTCAAGTAAAGGTACCTTTAACCTTCTTCAAGCGTAGATTCGTCGAACGGTTTTGCTTCTAATTTTCCAGAACTCGTCTTAACCAAAATCTCAACCTTTCTGCGTGCAGCTTCTAATTTCTTTGAGCAAAATTGAGCTAATTTTACACCCTCTTCGTATTTTTTAAGAGAGTCGTCCAATAATAGATCCCCTGACTCTAAATCTGACACTATCTTTTCTAACTTTTTCAAAGCATCCTCAAATTTTATCTCGGTCGTCATTTAACTTCCTCCTTTTTCAATCTCCTTGACCTCGCTTACGAGTTTCCCCTTAAAAAGGCGGGTTTCAATCTTATCCCCTCGTTTTAAACCCTTAGTATCTCTTAAAGCATTCCCGCTTGGAAGATGCAACGTTATGCTGTAACCGCGGTTTAAAATAGAAAGCGGAGATAACGCCTCTAACTTCCCAACGATGGTATTGAACCTCTCGTTTTTTATCTCGACCATATAAGAGATATTTCTATCCGCCGCCTTAATTAAATCGTCGAGCCGCTGCTCGTATAATTCGATCTTTTCAAAAGGATATTTAAACGCGGGGCTTTTGAGCAAATCTTGTAATCGATTCTCCAAAATTGAAACTGCGTTATCTAAAAAGGATTTTAAGCGGATTAAAAATCCCTCTATCTTCTCGATAAATTCCTCTTTCTTTGCGACGACCATCTCCGCAGCAACGGAAGGTGTAGGAGCCCTCAAATCTGCGACGAAATCGGAAATGGTATAATCTACTTCATGGCCAACCGCTGAGATTACTGGAATCTCAGAATTATAAATGGCACGTGCGACAATCTCCTCGTTAAATGCCCACAGGTCTTCTAAGCTGCCGCCGCCGCGCGCCAATATCAATACGTCAACGTTTCTTAATCTATTAAAATCTTCCACAGCCATCGCAATCTCTCGCGCAGCTCCCTCGCCTTGAACCTTAACCGGATAAATTAATATCTCTAAGTCCTTAAACCTTCGACGTAATATATGTAACATATCACGTATAACCGCACCGGTCGGAGAGGTCACAATCCCTATCCTCGACGGCAGAACAGGAATTGGCACCTTATGCGCGGGGTCAAACAGCCCTTCTTTCCCAAGGCGTTGCTTCAATTGTTCGAAAGCAAGCTGTAATTCCCCGATGCCCTTTGGTTCTATCTTATCTACATATAATTGATATTCCCCACGTCTATCATATACACCTATCCTTCCAAAGCAAATGACCTTAAGCCCATTTTTCAATTCGAATTTTATATTCTGATTTACGCTTCTAAAAAAGGCGCAATGAAGAATGGCCTGCGCATCTTTCAAATAGAAATAGATATGCCCTGAGGAATGGAGATTATAATTTGAAATTTCACCTTCAATCCAAACGCCCGGAAAGGAACTTTCGAGGATAACCTTTATCTCTCGCGTGAGCTGAGTTACGGAATAGATGAGTCTTTCTGTCTTTATTGGATTGGTCGGGAACATCTCTTTAGGCAACCTTCTTCTGAACCCTCTTTATGGAATTTGCCACTCCGGTTTTTTCGTCACATTCTATTATAGCGCCTTGGAGTTGAACGTTCGAATCCGCCATCTCAAACCTAGTTGGCAGGCCAGTTATAAAACGCCTGATGATCTGCTCCGGTCTTCTGCCTAATACGGAATCAAATGGGCCGGTCATCCCCACGTCAGTAATATAAGCTGTTCCCTTCGGAAATATCCTTTCATCAGCAGTTTGGATATGCGTGTGAGTACCACAAATCGCAGTAACAAGCCCGTCTAAATACCAACAAAGCGCTAACTTCTCAGAAGTCGCCTCCGCATGTATATCCACGATAACGATCGGTGTCTGTTCTTTTATTTTATTTACTTCTTTTATCCCAGTCTTAAATGGGCATTCAACCGCCTGCATAAACACGCGTCCGACTAAATTTATCACGCCGACTTTCGCCCCCGATTTTGAATTCAAAATAATAGACCCAATCCCCGGCGTACCCTCTGGATAATTTAGAGGCCGTAATATCCTGTGCTCTTTATCTATTATCTCTAAAATCTCTTTTCTGTCCCAAATATGGTCGCCTGTCGTCAAAACATCGATGCCCATCTCAAGCAATTCGTCCGCAACGTTCGGCGTCAAGCCAGCTCCGCCCGCAGCATTTTCAGCATTAGCAACGGTAAACTCTACTTTCTCCTCTGCCTTTATCTTAGGCAATAAAATCTTAACCGCATCCCGCCCCGGATTTCCAACGATGTCACCAATAAATAGGATATTCATTTTAACCCTTTATTATTTTGCGTATTCTATGGCGCGCGTCTCTCGAATTACAGTTATTTTAATCTGCCCGGGATATTCCATTCCCTCTTCTATCTTCTTCTTTATCTCGCGCGCTAACACTATCGCCTGTGCATCAGTGATCTTATTTGGCTCAACAATAACTCTTATCTCTCGCCCGGCCTGAATGGCATACGTCTTCTCCACGCCCTTAAACGAATCCGCAATCTGCTCCAATTTCTCAAGTCGCTTTATATAGGTCTCGAGGGTTTCTCGGCGAGCGCCTGGGCGCGCCCCTGAAACCGCATCAGCAGCATTTGCTAAAACAGTATAGATAGAAATTGACTCAACCTCGCCGTGATGCCCCTCAATTGCATTCACAACTAACTCATTCTCGCCATATTTCTTCGCGAGCTCAGCGCCTAACTTCGGATGAGCACCCTCTACCTCATGGCTAACCGCCTTGCCGATATCGTGAAGCAATCCAATCCGCTTCGCTAACTTCGCATCGAGGTTCAGTTCGTTCGCCATGGTACCCATAATAAATGCGGCTTCCTTCAAGTGCTCCAATGCATTCTGCCCATAGGATGTCCTGTATTTCAATTTGCCGAGTAATTTTACAATTTCGGGATGAATCCCGCGAACACCAACTTCAAATACGGCTTGTTCGCCCGCCTCTTTAATCGACACCTCCATCTCCTTCTTAACCTTCTCGACAACCTCTTCAATCCTGCCCGGATGAATTCTTCCGTCCTCCATCAATCGCGTCAGCGCTATTCGCGCAATCTCTCTCTTTATAGGGTCGAATCCGGAAAGGATAACTGCCTCTGGTGTATCATCAATAATAACATCGATCCCTGTGGCAATTTCCAATGCGCGTATATTACGACCTTCTCTACCAATTATCCTGCCTTTCATTTCATCGTTAGGTAAATTAACCACGGAAACCGTAGATTCAACAGTATGTTCTGCGGCACAACGCTGAATAGCCAGCGATAGAATTTCCCTCGCCTTCTTCTCGGCCTCTTGTTTTGTCTCTTCCTCAATGCGTTTAATCATAAGGCCTGCCTCTTGCTTGACATCCTCTTCCATTCTTGCAAGTAGTAATTTCTTTGCCTCCTCGGCACTTAACCCTGATACCCTCTGCAACCTCTCCTTCTCCTCAGCTAAGAGGACCCTATACTCCTCCTCCATAGAATGAATCTTTCCCTCTTTCGCTAAAAGTGCTTTCTCTCGTTCTGCTATCTCTTTTTCCTTATTGTCTAAAATTTCAACTTTTCTATCCAGATTTTCTTCGCGCTGGATAAGGCGCTTTTCTGAGTTTGTAAGTTCGGCGCGTCTATCCTTTGTCTCCTTCTCAAAATCCGCCCTAATTTTATAAAGCAAATCCTTCGCTTCAAGCTCAACTTCCTTGTGTTTCTCTTGCGCCTTCTTCTCGGCATCCCCTAAAATGCTTTTTGCCTTCGCCTCCGCAGAAACTAACTTCTTCTCCGCATATATCTTCCTTACAAAAAATCCTAAAAAAATCAAGCCGCTACCTATCAATAGGTAGAGGACGAACATAAAGAATCCATTCATTTAAAATTACCCCCTTTGTAAAAAGCTCTTTGATTTACAGATTATTTATGCGGTAAGAAGTTTTGTGACGGGTTGGTCGTGAGAAAGCATAGGCAGGCGCTTTACGACTTGGAATTTAAATGCAAGTCCAATCCTTGGAACGCCCTTTCTTAAGGCCCCCAGGAACTTATCGTAATAACCCATACCTCGACCTAAGCGATTACCCTTTTCATCAAACGCTATACCTGGGACAATCGCAAGATCTATTGAACGCGGATGGTAAACCTCCTTATGTACCTTAGGTTGATAAATTCCATATGGGCCTTTAACTAAATCTTTATTGGGATCCGTAATCTCGGATACCACCATTTTCTTCTTTCTCACTTTAATAACCGGCACTAAAACTACCTTACCCCGTACCAACGCTGCCTCGATCATGGGTAACGTTTCTACTTCCCCATCCTTCGAGACGTAAAACATCAAAACCTTTGCGTTCCTGAACTCAGGTGACGCCAAGAGTTTCCTTCTAATAATAAGGCTTCTCCCGTGTCTTTCATCCTCCTTCTGATTTTTTAATCTATTTAAAATCCTTCTTCTTAAATTGCCCTTTATCTTCTCAACCATTTATTATAAATTAAAACGTAATTTAGTCAAGATAATTAAGTGGATGGCACAAATTAGGCTTCGAGGGGTTCATTCTCCCTCATGCCCTTCGTGTTGCCCTTTCTCTTTTAATCTTATCTCTGGAAATTCCTTTTCTCGCCCCGACTTTACTAAATAGTCCTTTATAGCGGCCCTTAACGCGTCCTCCGCCAAAACCGAGCAATGCATCTTAACCGGCGGAAGTCCTCCCAACGCTTCAGCGACAGCCCTATTTGATATCTCCAACGCCTCGCGAATGGCCTTTCCTTTAACCATCTCGGTTACCATCGACGATGTCGCAATCGCGGCACCGCATCCAAAAGTCTTAAATTTCACGTCGGCAATTTTGTCATTTTCGATTTTCAAATAAAGTCTAAGAATATCCCCGCAGACGGGATTCCCGACGGTGCCGATTCCATTGGCATCGGGCAACTCCCCGACGTTCCTGGGGTTCATAAAATGGTCCATTACTTTTTCTGAATATTGTCCGTCCATAGCGAAATTATAATACTACGAAAACCATCTATTTTCAAGTCAGAAAAATGCCTTACCTTCGCCTAACGTAGATATCCCGTAGCGCTTCTTTGTCGAGGGCAATTTGGGTCTCGCCAATCTTAATCACGTATGAAGGAAATGTCTGGTGGACGGTTATCGTTGCACCCGGAATAATGCCCATAGCTGTAAGTTTGTCGAGGCGAGAATGATGTTTAGTCGCGATATAGGCGACCTTTACCTTTGTTCCTGACTTTAGCTCCGCAAGAGAAGCTATTACACTTTCCAATTTCCTCTTGGCTCTTCTGCAACATTCGCCTTGGGGTATAGGTTTACCATGAGGACATTCGACAGGATGACCTAATAACGTACAAATAGATTCGGTAACCTCTAACGAGAGGTAATGTTCGAACGTACACGCATTTGACTCCATATCCGGTGACTTCAATTCGAGGACATCCGTAAATAATCTCTCTGCTAAGCGGTGGCTCCTTATAATCTCGCTTGCCCTCTTTTCGCCTTCAGATGTCAAAAGAACTTTGTCATCTTTAATTGACAAAAAACCACAGCGCTCCATTTCTTCGATATCCTCTTTTGTAATCTTCGTCTCTGTGCAAACCAAAAGTCCATCGATGGTTAAAGTCCCTTCCTCTCTTTTAATCCACGCTTGTTCTAATATTTCGTCGCGTTTTGTTTCTTCCATTTTATTTTCTCCCTAAAATATTATAACAGATTTATATTCAAAATTCTCAATATATAATTTAAAAATCCGCCGAATAAAAATGCATACGGAAATATAAAAAGCGCCATAATAAGCGCCGCTTTCATCCCGCGTTCCTTTATCGTGACAAAAAACTGCGCGATACACGGAACGAACAGCGTAATCGTAACAACGCTTACCAGTACTTGAATGGGGTCCAACAACCCCTCTTTCTGTAAAACATAGAGTCCCGCTGCGCCATAATCCCGCCTTAAAAATCCAACGATGAATGCCGCTGTTGCCTTTATGGGCAAATCTAAAAATCCAACGACTATCGGAGCCGCCGCTTTCTCTATCAAAACAAGGAGGCCGATCTTATTCGCAAAAAATAAAATAAGCGTGCCTAAAATAAATAAAGGGACTGCCTCCTTTAAATACCATTTAATCCTCGCTGCAACTTTTAACAATATGTTAGAGACCTGCGGCATTCTAATCGGCGGGATTTCCAAAATAAAATCGCCTCGCCTGCCGCGTAATAATTTATTTGCGACAGCCCCCACCACCAGTAAATTCAACGCTATGACCACAATCCAAACTAAAGACGCCTTCCAAGAAATCCCAGCCAACATCGAAAGTATAACGCCTAACTGGGCAGAGCAGGGAATCGCCAATGCTAAAAGTAAGGTGGCGATAACCCTCTCTTTCTTCGTCTCCAAAATTCTCGTCGTCAAGGTCGCCATAGTACCGCAACCTAAACCCAATACCATCGGTAGAACTGCTTTCCCATTTAGCCCCATCAGATTAAATATCTTGTCAACCATAACCGCCAACCGCGGCAAATAACCAGAATCCTCCAATAATCCAAAGGTAATGAAGAACGTTCCAACTATTGGAAAGATTATCGCTATCGAATAGGTAATCGCCATCGTTATGATGCCGTATTGCCCGACTAACATCTCCTGAAAAAACTTTATTGGAATTAAAAATTCAACTGCCTTAGTTGCCCAAGGATTTAAGAATTTGCCGAATATAACATTTTCCAAAAAATTTACCAACGTCCCAGCGCCGAATTGTCCGACGAATTTATAAACCGCGACCAAAACCGCAGCCATAAAAGGAATTCCCCAAAACGGATGCATCATAACTCGCCCTAATTTCTCGGCGAACCCCTCGCTAGGCAAATGGCCTCTTGAAAAAACCTGTTCTAAAATCTTTGCTGTCGCATCATGTCGCTTCTTCGCTATCACAAAACTTAATGGACGCGAATATTTCGCTTGAAGGCCCTTTACTATGCCATTGATTTTATAAATAATTTCCTTATCGACCCCTTCCTTAAGGAGATGTTCGTTAAGCGTTTCATCTTTAGAGAGTAAAATCAACGAGATAGCTCGTTTATCTACCGCTAGGTCTGGCAGTAAAGATGAGATCTCTGTAATGGCAGATTCGATATCTTTTCCATAATCTATTTTAAAATTCGACCTTAAAGGATTAGAAATTGCGTGAATGAGTTTAGCCAAGCCCATCTTTTCCGTCGCTACCGTTTCAACGCACTCTACCCCTAAAATATCCTTAAGTCGAGTTAAATCTATCTTTATGCTCCGCTCCACTGCTTCATCGAACATGTTTAAGTCCAAAACTAACGGGATCTCCATTTCAATTAATTGTACGGTAAGTAATAACGAACGTTGTAAATTTTTAGCATCGGCAACGACAACCGCGATGCGGTCCTGTTCCTCTAAAAGCATATCGCGGGCAACCCGTTCGTCTTCGGACTGGGGAATTAAACTGTTCACGCCAGGTGAATCTATACATATCGCCTCTTTATGGCCGAAGCTCGTCCTGCCATATGTTACTTCAACCGTTGTGCCAGGATAGTTTGAGACGGTAACATATTTGCCAGTCAATAAAGCGAATACAACCGATTTTCCCACATTGGGATTTCCAATAAGGATTATCTTCTTTTTTCCTTTAATATCTACTTCGCGCTTTTTGTGCTCGTGCATCTAGGGCCTCGCAAAAGAATCGGTTAAAATCATAACGCCGACTAAAACTAAGAATAAACCGCTCAAAATGGAAATTAGCCTTATATGCTTTTTTATCCTTTGAAAATATGTGACAAAATTATTTATGAGCAAACCTGAAAGGAGGAAGGGAACCCCCAGACCCAACGAATAACTCAAAAGAAGTACAGCGCCTCTGCCAACATCTTCAGCGGCTGAACTTAAGATTAAAATCGATGACAAAATCGGACCAACGCAAGGCGTCCACCCCAAAGAGAATGTGGCTCCGACCAAAAAAGAACCTAAAAAACCTAGCGGCTTCGACTTTATCTCGATCTTCCTCTCCTTTTGCAAGAAACCGAGGTTTATTATTCCAGCGATGTGAAGCCCAAATAAAACAACTATTATGCCCCCTATCTTCTCAGCCGCATTTTTGTGCTGCGATAGAAACTTGCCCAATGCCGTAAAAGACGCACCAAATAAAACAAAGATGGCGGTAAATCCAGCGATGAACAAAAGCGAATGGGCAATTGTAAGAAATTTCACTCTTTTAGGAAGCGCTTGTTGCGTCAATTCCCCAAAGGTTATGCCAGTTATATAGGAAATATATGAAGGTATTAAAGGGAGCACGCATGGAGAAAAAAAAGAAAACACCCCTGCACTGAAAGCGACTAAAATCGTTATGGAGTCTGTCCCTTGACTCATTTCCTTATATCCTCAATTGATTCAATTTTGTATCGTCAAACGGTTTGGCTTTTAAATAGTTATGACTCCCACCAGGGTATCTATAGCACGCTATTTTTACTTCGTTATTTCCCTCCTTGCCCACCGCATATTTCGCAGTAATTGAAGCTGCCTCCATAATAAATTCTCCGTTTGATGCGCCGCGTAAAATTGAAATGGGACCCTTCGGCTCCTCCGCAGAAAGTACTACATCACCTTCTCTTCTTAAAGTTGCGATTGCTTTGTTTTCCCTTTCATTTCTGCCGACTACAAGTTTTATCTTGGGAGTAAGCCTGAAATGCCGACCGTATTTCAAAAGATTTGCATCCTCTAGTTTAAAATCGGGCTCATGCCTAATTAGATCCTTCATCCGTCGAGAAAAACCTTGGTCGGCAAGTAAGCATCCTCCGCTTGCACAAGGATAATCCTTTATCCCAAATTCCTTCGCCAACGAAATCTGAGTCTTTCTCGTACGCCCTGATATCGCTAAAAATTTGCTTCTATCAACTATGCCTTGTTCTTCGGGCACAGTTGGAAGAAACAATTTTGCTGAAAGCGGCCTGACTATAAAACCTTCGAGCCCGCTATCGCGCTCGATTATATGAATAGCATCCTTCCTCTGCGACATCGGACGTTGTCCTAATACCTCGCCGGTGAAAATAAACTTAGCACCCGATTCTTCCATATATTGTCTCGCCTTCTTGAAAATAAATATTCGACAGTCAAGGCATGGGTTCATCCCGCTTCCATATCCGTATCTTGGATTTTTGACAACGCTTAAATATTCTTCAGATACATCTATAACTTTAAGCGGGATATTCAATTGTGCCACGGCTCTTTGAGAAGCAAGACAGGTGGAACTTCTTGAGGTACAGTTACAAAATACCGTCACATAATTTATCGCCTCGACTTCGATTCCCTGCTCAAGTATAAGTTTCGCGGCTAAAGTGGAATCCAAGCCGCCGCTTAATAAACCTATTGCTTTTGTCTTCTTTTCCATAACGATTCTAAGCGTTCCTTAAAAGCCTTCTCACACCCTATTTCAGTCGGCTCATAATAAATCTTCTTCTTCGGAATATATTTTTGTTCGACGAAGTGTCCTTTAAAACTATGCGCATATTTATAACCTTTGCCATGCCCCAATTTTTCAGCGCCGTAATATGAAGCGTCTTTTAGATGCGTTGGGACCTCAAGCGTTCGCCCCTCCTCAACATCCTTTAGCGCCTTTTCAATACCCATATATGCGGAATTAGATTTTGGTGCACACGCGATATAAACGCAAGCTTCGGCAAGCGGAATGCGGCACTCTGGAAGACCAACAAATTCTGAAATCTGTAAAGCCGCGTTCGCAATAACTAACGCCTGAGGGTCAGCAAGCCCTACATCTTCCGCCGCGCATATTACTATCCGACGTGCAATAAACCTTGGATCCTCGCCTGCATATAACATCTTAGCCAGCCAATATAGTGCCGCATCTGGATCAGAGCCACGCATTGATTTTATAAACGCCGAAATCGTATCGTAATGAGCATCTTCGTCTCTATCGTAAACTACCGCTTTCTTCTGTATGGATTCACAAGCCGCCTGTAATGTTATGTGAATAGTCCCATCTTTTGATTTAGCGGTAGTAAGCGCTGCCATCTCTAATCCATTTAATGCACGTCGCGCATCGCCGTCCGATAGCTTTGCTAAAAACTCAAACGCCTTCCCATCAACCGAAAGCGGAAGTTTACCTAAACCTCGTTCCTTATCTTTCAAGGCATTATTTAATATCGCCGATAGTTCGCTCTCCGACAACGGCTTTAATTCAAATACTAAAGAACGAGATATCAAAGGCGCTGCAATTGAAAAGAATGGATTATATGTAGTTGCCCCGATTAGCGTTACCACCCCCTCTTCCACATCGGGCATCAACACGTCCTGCTGCGCCTTGTTAAACCTGTGAATCTCGTCGATAAAAAGTATGGTCTTTTTATTATAAAGCGAACGCCTTTGCTTGGCTGCATCTATCTCTCTTCTTAACTCTTGGACACCAGAAGTGGTCGCATTAATCTGGACGAAGTGCGATTTCGTTATATTAGAAATCACGTGGGCAAGAGCAGTTTTACCTGTTCCAGGCGGTCCATATAAAATCAAAGATGCAATCCTATCCGCCTCTATCGCCCGCGTTAAAAGTTTGCCCGGACCTAATATATGAGTTTGGCCCACAAATTCCTTTAAATTCCTTGGCCGCATCTTAACGGCGAGAGGCTCGTCGGTCGTTCTCTTTTTTACCTTCTGCTCAAATAAATCTCTTTTGTCTGTGTAATCTATTTTTTTCATCTGTTAAAAGGTGTCCGTTTCCCAAGGGGACAGAAGCCTTAAGTAGAAGTGTCCCCTTGGGAAACGGACCCAAAAAATCCCCGCTATGCCGCCAGGTTTGACAATTTTATGAACCTAATTTTCTAGGTGGGTGCCCTCTTAAAAGTTTCTCGTTTCCCCGACAAATCGGGGTTTACAATCCACTTTTAAAGTTAGGCTCCCTTTTTGTTGGTGTTGGCTCAAAATACGTCAAACTTTAAACGAGCACAGCAGGGAATCTAATTTTCAAGACACATTATATCATATGGAAGGAGAAAAAACAAGATGGGGCAAAAAATTTTATCGAATCTTTGCGTTCAACGTTTGAGCCAACACTTCTCTTAACTTTATATCGAGGCTGTTTACCTCCTCGTCGGTCAAAGTCCTGTCAGAAGCCCTATATTCTATCGAGTATAAGATGCTCTTCGAGCCTTTCGGAATCTGCTCGCCTCTATATAAATCGAAAGGCTTAACATCGACTACCAATTCACCGCAAGTGCGCCTTATTAAGCCTATAATTTCGCTATTAGGAATTTTTTCGCCAACGATTAATGAAACGTCGCGCACTATAGAAGGGAACTTTGGAAGTTCAAAAAATCTACATTCGAGTTTTATGTGCGGGGCAATTGCCTTTAAATCCAATTCGCTTATGAAAATCGGATTTTTTATATCGTATCTATCTAAAATTACTCTATTGAGTTTCCCGAATATACCAATATCTTTTCCGCCAACTTTTATCACCGAAGAAACTGAGGGCGAAAACAAATGTAAGGGCCTAGAGACGAATTCATATCTTGAAATCCCTAACTTTTCAAACAACGCCTCAACAATGCCCTTTAAGTCAAAGATATCTACCGCTTCTTTCTTCTGCCAATCTTTAACCCTCATCCCACATAACAATATTGCCAAAATACTTCTCTCTGAAGGAACGCCGCTTGCCTTAAAAAAATAGGACTTTCCCAACTCAAAATTTCTGATATCGAAGAACTTCCTGTTTATATTGTAGGCGACGACATCCAATAGCCCAGACAAAAGCGTTGGGCGTAGTATCTCGGTCTCTGAGCTTAAAGGATTCTTAACCTTCAAAAGTTCTCCCTTTTCAAAATTCAATTTATTAATATAACTATCCTTGCTTCCTAAGCCGTATGTGATTACTTCGTTTAACCCCAGCTCAATGAGGGTAGCCCTTATTAAATCCTCTATGATTTTATCATCGCTTCTCTGCCTTCCTTTGCCCCAAATAGGTATCTCCGATAAAGTCTCAGGAACTTTTCCGTAACCATAAATACGCACGATCTCCTCTATCAAATCTATCTCTTCTTTAAGGTCTCTCCTAAACAAGGGAATCTTAACTTCCAATAAATCCTTATTTTTCTTTTTTACTTTTAACTCAAGACGCTTTAATATAGCATCACACTTCGAAATTGGAATGTCCATGCCTAAGATTTTATTAACCCTTGGAATCCTCAAATTAATTTTTACCTGCTTATATGTCTTTATGCCTATATCCGCTGGCTTTGATATCGCATTAGCTTTAGCTAAATCACAAATCAGCCCTGTCGCTCTGTCCGATGCTAATAAAACCGCCTCTAAATCAACCCCTCTCTCAAATCTGTATGAGGACTCGGTTGAAATCCCCAATCCCTTCGATGCCCTTCTTATCCTCGCCGGGTTAAAATATGCGCTCTCTAATAAAATCCTCTTTGTCGATGAAGTTACTTGCGAGACCTTCCCGCCTATTACCCCGGCAATTGCAACTGGCCTCTCACCATCTGCAATTATCAGAATGCCATCGTCCAATTTTCGCTTCACATTATCTATTGTCGTAATCTCCTCGCCTTTGCTTGCCTTCCTTACAATTATTTCTCCGCCCTTTAATCTATCATGATCAAAAGCATGTAGCGGCTGTCCCAATTCAAGCAGACAGAAATTCGTTATGTCAACTATATTATTTACAGGCCTAAGCCCCGCACTTTCAATCTTGTCAACCAGCCATCTCGGTGAAGGTCCGACTTCAATGCCATCTATAATTCGACCGATGTACCTTAAACATCCTTGTCTATCCTCTATCTTAATCACCGGCTTCCCTAATCTCGCATTTTTTAGCGAGCCGATATTAAACGACTTTAACTTAAAACCTAAAATCCCCTGAATCTCCCTTGCGATGCCGTAAATGCTAAGACAATCCGGCCGATTCGAAGTAATCTCTATCTCAAAAGTTGAATCGCCGTGTTTTTCTCCGATAGATTTGACTTCCAAGCCTGCCATAGTTAACCTATCGGCCAGCTCTTTTGGCTTCGTACGTATATTTACATACTCTTTTAACCAGTTATATGATACCTTCATTTAAATTGCCCTAAGAACCTCATATCATTTTCAAAAAATAACCTTATATCATCAATCCCGTATTTTAACATCGCGATACGCTCAACGCCCATACCAAACGCATAGCCAGTTACCTTTTCGGGATTATATTTAACGGCTCTAAAAACATTCGGATGAACCATCCCACAACCTAAAATCTCAAGCCACCCCTTTCTTCCGCATACGCTGCAGCCCGAACCACCACAAATGATGCATGAGATATCAACCTCTGCGCTTGGCTCCGTAAATGGGAAATAGTGCGGTCTGAATCTCATCTTCACCTTTTCGCCGAAATATTCTTTTACAAAAACCTTTAAGGTCCCCTTTAAATCCGCAAATGTAACATCGCCTCCCACAACCAACCCTTCAATCTGATGGAACATAAAAGAATGCGATGCGTCAACGGCGTCCGGCCGATACACCTTTCCCGGCACTACTATTTTAAATGGGGGTTTTTCGCTTTCCATAAATCTGACTTGAACGGGCGAGGTATGGCTTCGCAGTAGATATTCGCCTTTGATGTAGAATGTATCGAACATATCCCGCGATGGATGGTCAAGCGGAATGTTTAAGGCCTCAAAATTATAAAATTCCGTTTCAACCTCTGGTCCTTCAACGATCTTGAACCCCAATCCCAAAAAGATCTCGCAGATTTTATCTATCGTCTTGATGACGGGGTGCTTTGTGCCGATCGGTGGTTTGAAACCAGGTAGGGTTAAATCAACTGCCTCTTCAGATAAAAGCGACCTTTTCGAAAGCTCGCTCTGTTTCTCCTTTAATAATTTCTCGATCTTTCCTTTAAGCGAATTTACCTCAAAGCCAAACTTAGGCCTATCCTCAACTGACAAGGTTGCAACTTGTTTAAACAGTTCGGCAATTAAGCCCTTTCTGCCTAAATATTTTATCCTTAAATTATCGAGCCCCCCGAAATCGCTTGTTCTGGATATTTCGTTCTGCGCTTCGGATTCTGCGGATTTAATCTTGTCTAACATCTCACTTTAACTTCGCAATGGCTTCGTCCGTGCCTATGACTATCAATTTGTCGCCTTCAGCTATGACGTCGCTTGCAGCTGGAGAAATATTTATCTTATCGCGCTCTTCAAATCCCCTCTCGGATTTAATCCTCACTTTCCTTTTTATCGCGATTACATTTAAATTATATTTAGCGCGGATGTCCAAATCCCTTAATGAGTTACCGACGAAATCCTTCGGCGGCGAAACTTCAAAGATGGAATACTCCGGCGATAAATCTATGTACTCGATTATCTCCGGCGATACCAAAGCATTTGCGACTCTGATGCCCATATCCCGCTCAGCAAAGACAACCTTCGTCGCCCCTATCTTTTCCAAAACCCTACCGTGAATTTCAGTCATTGCTCTGGCGACTATCTCTTTTATTCCAATCTCCTTTAACGTAACCGTAACCAAAATCGAGGCCTCAATATCAGCGCCTATTGCAACTATAGCACAGTCAACATGTTCAATGCCCACCGCCTTTAAGGCCTTCTCATCCGTCGCATCTATCGTAACGGCGTGGGCAACATAACCAGAAACCTCCTGAACCCATTGCTCATCTGAATCTATCGCAAGAACTTCGCATCCCTTCTCGTTCAGCGTTTTGGCAACGGCAGAGCCAAATCTTCCCAAACCTATCACCGCAAATTGTTTCATCTTTTTCAAACCTCCTTTCGGAGCTTTATCCAACCATTATCTTCTCTTCGGGGTATTTATATTCCACGGTAACTGCCCGCATTGCGATAGCCATAGCCAAAGTTAATGGGCCTATCCTTCCCAAATACATGGTAATAATTATAATCAACTTGCCCACGGGCGAAAGAAGCGGCGTAATTCCCGTTGATAATCCAACTGTCCCAAAAGCAGATGTTACCTCAAATAACAATTGCATAAAAAAGTTTGTTGCGGTTGCCAAATTTCTATCGGATATCGTCAGCAAAAAAGTCGCGACTACAATCCATGCCAAAGAGAGAACGAATATAATTACTGATTTATGAAATATCGTTTTGGGGACCGTCCTCTCAAAAAGCGTCAATTCATCCCTGCCACGTACCATCGACCTTATGCTCGCAAGCAGGATTCCAAAAGTTGTCGTCTTAATACCTCCGCCTGTTCCGCCAGGCGATGCGCCAATAAACATAAGCGCCATTATTAAAAAGAGTGCGGTCGTAGAAAGTTCTCTTATAAACACGGCATTAAACCCTGCTGTCCTCGGAGTAACTGCGAGAAAAAATGCATTCATCAACTTCTCTCCAAAGGAAGCAAACTCGGATAAACCTCCTTTACATTCAAAAAGATATATTAAAACTGTGCCTACTAACAAAAGATAAAATGTAACGGTTATAGCAACCTTCGTCTGTAAATTTAACCTTGCGAAAATAAGCGCCCTGTCCTTTCTCCAGAATTTCATCTTCGGTATATCCAACAAAACAATGAAGCCCAAACCTCCTAAGATGATAAGCGAGGAGGCCGTAAATATTGTTATTGGGTCGAATCTAAATTGATGCAGATTATCTGGAAACAAACTCAAGCCCGCATTACAGAAAGCCGAAACACCGTGAAAGACCGCATAATATAAAGTTAAAGTTGGCTCAAATTCAAGCAAATTTTTCCACCTCAAATATAAAATCCCGATACCAACTGCTTCTACGATTAAAGTTATAACGACGATGTGGAATATAAGGCCCGTTAATCCTTCTACTTTAGTCTGGTCTAACGCGCTCTGGACAATTACGTTCTGCCTAATCGTAAGCTTCCGTCCTAAAAGGATTGCGAATACCGTAGAAAAAGTCATTATACCTAAGCCGCCTATCTGAATAAAAAAAAGAATCACCAACTGCCCGAATCTCGAGAATGTGCTGCCAATATCAACAGTTGTAAGCCCTGTAACACAAGTTGCGCTCGTTGCAATAAAAAGGCAGTCCAGATAAGATGTAAAACGCCCATTAACCTGTGCTATAGGAAGGCAAAGTAAGGCGCTCCCAGTTAATATCGCGAGCAAAAAACTGAGCGCCACAAACTGCGGCGGCTTTAACTTCATCTATTTCGCCTCACCTTTAACTTGCTCAACTAATCTTCCAAAGGCAGGTTGGTCATTAACGGCTAAATCGGCGAGAAGTTTTCTGTCCAGTGCAATTTTTAACTTCTTTAGTCCGTTCATAAATTTTGAATAAGTCATTCCGAATTGTCTACAAGCAGCATTGATTCGTATAATCCAAAGAGAACGCGCTTCGCGTTTTCTTGTCTTTCTATCTCTATATGCATAGACTAAGCTCCTCCGAACGGTCTCCGAGGCTTTCTTATACAATTTTGCTCTCCCGAGATAAAACCCCTTCGCTCGCTTTAATACCTTCTTTCTACGTTTTCTCTTCGCAGGTGTATATTTCGCTTTAGGCATTTATGATTCTCCTTACTTTTTTCCTTTTTATGCTCATCGTTAAAGATAATCCAACTGCCCCACAACCAAACAAGATAAAACTATTTATTTCTCCGATAGCTCCGTAAACTTGACCATAAGCTGAAGTTCCTCCTCCGCTGACGTTTGCATTTACTAACCCGACATTTCTACTCCCCAAAATTGCATATTCGTAATAATTATTAGCCTTACTTTGAGTCCCCTGACTTGAATATTGTCCAAGGTAAATCAAATCCTCTGCGCCTAAAGCTATCCAATCGCTATTACTGGGGAAACTTATTCCAAACCAAGGATTAACCCCAGCGTTTGAAGTTGCGCTACCGGTTATCTCGCCAGAAACACCAGAAGCATTTGTAACGCTGAAATATCCTATATAAGGACTGAAAGTATATGGCGGCGATATATCTAAAATTTGATATGCGAAATATGTATAGATTGCTCCGCTTATATCCTGCAACCACGACCAGGCACTTATCCCCGCCGTATTTGCTCCTCCGTTTGTTAGAGTCGTTGTACCTTGAAACGAACCAGTCAGCGGTTCGAAATAGGGTAACGCAAATGCTACGCTTGGAGGTATGAGTAAAATAACTACTGTTAAAATAACGATAAAGCATTTCATTTCATACCTCCTTTTTTAACGCGCCGTTACGCGTAAGGCATCAGCCTTTTTATCTTCTCACGTTCGGTTTTGCTGACCAAATCCGGTCGGCGCAGAGACCTCTTTCTCTTGCTCGATTTCTTTGATAAGAGGTGGCTTTTAAACGCCTTGCGCCTTAATATCTTTCCTCTTTTTGTAAACTTAAATCTCTTAGCAATCGATTTGCGAGTCTTTAACTTCGGCATTATATTTCCCTTTCCACCAGAGGCGGATTTTCAACTATTTTGGGGCTACGACCATCACAATGGCACGTCCTTCTTGAAGCGGCGGCTTTTCAATCTCACCGAATTGAACAACATCTCCGCTTAATCTCTCTAAAACTTTTCTACCGAGTTCAGGATGTGCCATCTCCCTCCCACGGAAAAGAAGTGTGATTTTAACTTTATCGCCATGCTCCAGAAATTTTTTGATAAAACTCAATTTAATTTGATAATCATGGTCTCCTATCTTCGGCTTAAGCTTGATCTCTTTGATATGAATTGCGTGTTGTTTCCTCTTCGCCTCCTTTGCCTTCTTCTCCTGTTCGTATTTATATTTTGAGAAATCCATTATTCGGCACACAGGCGGTTTTGCCTGCGGAGCAATTTCAACTAAATCCAGCCCCGCTTCTTGCGCTAACTTTAAGCCTTGCTCCGGCGCCATTATTCCGAGTTGTTCACCATTTGCGCCGATGACCATGACTTCTCTTATCCTTATCTTTTCATTTACTCGAATGGATTTTGCTTGAAATTGGATAGGACCACCTCCTTTTATTTCTTATCCATAACTTCTTTCGTTATCTTCTTAATAAATTCGTCCAATTTAATCTGTCCTAAATCGCCTTTGCTTCTCTCTCTTACTGCAACTGTCCCCGACTCTGCCTCTTTCCCTCCGACGATTAGCATGTACGGAACCTTCGCGACTTCCGCATCTCTAATCTTATATTCCATCCGCGCATTTCTGTCATCTAATTCTACTCTGATATCGCTACTTCGTAATCTTTCGGCAACCGTCTTCGCGTAATCTCTATGTTCATCGGCAATTGTTATTATAACAGCTTGGACCGGCGAAAGCCACACAGGAAATGCCCCGCCATAATGTTCTATCAACGCACCTAAAAATCTCTCCATCGACCCTAATATTACGCGATGTAGCATAATCGGAGTATATTCCTTTCCATCTTTGCCTACATATTTTAAATCGAACCTCTGAGGGAGCGCGAAATCGCATTGTATCGTCGCGCACTGCCAAGCTCGACCTAAAGCGTCTTTCAATTCTATATCTATCTTCGGCCCGTAAAATGCTCCTTCTTTTTCATGAACCTTATAATTAATCCCTTTCGATTTCAGCGCATCTTGCAAAGCTTTGGTCGCCTCTTCCCAATCCGAATCAGAGCCGATATATTTATCCGGTTTGGTCGATAACTTGACGTTATATTCGGAAAACCCAAAGACCTTTAGCGCATCCACTACAAAATCTATCACGTCCTTTGTCTCATCGACCGCTTGCTCCTTTAAACAGAATATGTGCGCATCGTCCTGCGTAAATCCGCGCACCCGAAGAAGCCCGTGCAAAACTCCGGACTTTTCATTTCTATAAACAGAACCCAACTCAAAATATCTTATCGGAAGGTCCCTGTAACTTCTCGTCTTAGATTTATAGATCAACATATGCGCAGGACAGTTCATCGGCTTTATAGCGTACTCCTGACCTTCTACCTGAAAGATGTACATATTCTCCTTGTAATAATCATAATGGCCCGACGCAATCCAGATGTCCGACTTTAATATATGCGGTCCCATTACGATCTCGTACCCGCGCTTTAAATGCTCTCTTCTTTCCCAATCCTCTATAATCGTCCTTAAAAGCGCGCCCTTTGGATAATAGATTACAAGCCCTGCGCCCACCTTTTCCTCAATCGTAAATAGCCTAAGTTCCTTACCCAATTTTCTATGGTCGCGTTTCTTGGCTTCCTCTAATCTTTTTATATGGTCCTTTAATTCACCTTCGGTCTCATAGGCAGTCCCATAAATCCTCTGTAGCATCTTATTCTTCTCGTCGCCGCGCCAATATGCCCCCGCGATAGACAGTAGTTTAAATGCCTTTACTTTACCCGTCGAATCTATGTGCGGCCCCTTACAGAGGTCTAAAAAATCGCCGTCTTTATAAATTGAAAGTTGCTCATCAGGAATTTCTTCGATTAACTCGACTTTATACGGCTCCTCCATATTTTTGAACAACTTTAGCGCCTCGTCTTTCTTTAGGACGGACTTTTCAAACTTATAATCCTCCTTTATGATCTTCGACATCTCCGCTTCAATCTTAGGTAAGTCCTCTTCGGTAAAAGGTTGCGGTGAGTCGAAATCATAATAGAATCCTTCTTCGATAGACGGACCTATGCCAAGCTTTATATTTGGATAAAGCCTCTTTACCGCCTGCGCCATAATATGAGATGTACTATGTCTTAGAACCTCTATGTCCATGAGTTAATTTAAGTCCTTTTATCGAATTTATTAAATCGATTCGAGGGCAAAAGCTCCAACGATGCAATATTTGACCTTATTTTTGTTTAATAACTTTAATAACTCTTCGAAGTCCTTTTCTACCCTCACCCGTCAATCCTTTTAGTCTAATATACATATCCCTACAGAGTTGCACATCGCTTAATCTCTCCTGAGGAGTTTCAAGCATATA
>JBDRDF010000038.1:0-45371 GCA_043821025.1 Candidatus Omnitrophota bacterium | reverse complement strand
TATCCTATCGTTACTGCTCATTTTTCTTATCGCTGTGCCCATTGGGATTATGAGCGCTGTAAAGGAAGGTTCGTTATTCGATAAATCTTCAACAGTATTTGTATTCGTTGGATTTGCCACGCCTACGTTTTGGCTGGCATTATTATTGATGAGCTTATTCGGAGTAGTATTAGGCTGGCTTCCGATTTCCGGTATAAAATCACTTGAGTTCGAGCAATATAACTTATTCGAGAAATTAATCGATTTATCCCGTCACCTTATTTTACCTGTCTTCACCTTAGCATTTATCGGCTTGGCAGGGATTTCGCGATATATGCGCACAAGTATGTTGGAGGTGCTTCATAAGGATTTTATTCGCACCGCAAGGGCAAAGGGCTTATCCGAAAGAAGCGTAATTTACAAGCACGCGCTCAAAAATGCGCTACTGCCGATAGTTACGATTATCGGGCTTTTGATTCCGGGGCTTATAGGTGGTAGCGTGATATTCGAATCGATATTTGCAATTCCAGGCATGGGCAAACTATTTTTCGACTCAGTTATGGCAAGGGATTATCCTGTAATTATGGGGATTTTATTTATTGGCGCGATACTGACGTTGTTGGGCAACCTATTGGCGGATATTATGTATGCCTATGTTGACCCGACGATTCGTGTGGGCGAGAGGAGATGAAACGTTCATAATAAACAAACTTACTTTATTTGGTGTTATTATCGTTGGGATAATGGCTATTCTGGCGATATTCGCACCCATTGTAGCCACCTATGACCCGAACGAGATAAATCTTAAAGATGCGCTAATTGGGCCATCGAAAGAACATTTGCTCGGCACCGATTCATTGGGTCGCGACCTTTTTAGCCGAATGGTCTATGGAGCGAGGATTTCGCTATCCGTCGGCTTCGTCGCAGTTGGCATCGCAGTTTTGATAGGTGTACTACTCGGTTCAATAGCAGGTTATTATGGTAGTTGGATAGATAGCGTTATTTCAAGATTTATTGATATTATGCTCTGTTTTCCGAGTTTTTTCTTAATACTTTCTGTTATTGCCATCTTAGGTCCTAATATATTGAATATTATGGTTGTTATTGGTATTACCAGTTGGATGGGAGTTGCTCGTCTAATCCGAGCTGAGATTTTAAGTTTAAAAGAACGGGAATTTATAGAGGCTGCGCGCGCAATAGGCGCGAGCGATTTAAGAATAATAGTTCGCCACTTAATCCCAAATGGTATAGGCCCAGTTCTAGTAAGTGCTACCTTAGGTGTTGCCGGAGCAATACTTCTTGAGTCGGGTTTAAGTTTCCTAGGACTGGGGGTTCAACCACCTACTCCCAGTTGGGGAAATATCTTGACCGAAGCTAAATCTACATTAGGTATAGCTTGGTGGATTACAGTTTTCCCAGGGTTGGCCATTCTAATCACCGTTTTAGGATACAATTTATTAGGCGAGGGTTTACGCGAGATTTTTAACCCCCATAGAAGATGAATGCTCTATTAGAGATTAGAAATTTACAAGTAAATTTTAGACAAGAAGGAAAAACGGTTGAAGCCGTCCGCAATGCAGATTTAAAGATTCACGAAGGAGAGATTTTAGGCCTGGTTGGCGAATCAGGTTCTGGCAAGACCGTAACAGCGCTTTCGGTAACAAAACTTCTACCTAGATCTGGGGAAATAGTCAGCGGAGAAGTCATATTTGAAGGCCACGGCTTACTTAAATTAAAAGAGGAAGAGCTAAGGGCCATCAGAGGCGGAAAGATTTCCTATGTTTTTCAGGATCCAGCAACTTCGCTAAATCCTGTTTTTACAATTGGCGAGCAATTGATTGAAACGATAGCGCTTCACCAAAAGGGCAGAAAAGAAGAGATGTTCGACAGGGCAATTTTAGCATTGAAGGACGTTGGGATGCCAGCGCCCGAAGATATTATGTACGCTTATCCTCATCAGCTATCTGGGGGGATGAAACAGCGTGCAATGATTGCGATGGCAATTTCCTGTCGGCCAAAATTGTTAATTGCTGATGAGCCAACTACTGCTTTAGATGTAACTATCCAAGCACAAATTTTGGATTTGCTGGTTCGTTTAAAAGACGAATTAAAACTCACAGTGCTTCTGATAACTCATGACCTCTCAATCGTTGCCCAAGTTGCCCAGAAGACAGCGGTAATGCAATCTGGCGAGGTGGTTGAGTACGGTGACACGGAGATAATTTATAGAAGACCATCGCACCCTTATACGAAGAAGCTCATCGATTGTATTCCAAAACTAAGGCGTAAGGAATAGATTATGAAATCGTTGTTATCCGTAAAGGACGTCAAAAAATATTTTCCCGTTGAGCGCGGATTTACTCGCAAAATAGTTGGTGAAGTAAAAGCGGTTGACGACATTTCTTTCGATTTGGAAATAGGCAAAACCTTAGGGATAGTCGGAGAATCGGGATGCGGCAAAACAACTTTAGCAAGGCTTGTACTCGGGCTTCTTAAACCAACCGAGGGCCAAATCTTTTTTGAAGGTGAAGATATTTTAAACCTTTCTCAGCATAGAATGCGGCTTTTAAGAAAAAAGATGCAGGTTGTATTTCAGGACCCATATAATTCGTTAAATCCGAGAATGAAGATAGGGGAGATCTTAACCGAACCATTATTAGTCCATAAAATTGGAGATAAAGCTGAAAGAATAAATAGGGCTAGAGAATTACTTTTGCAAGTGGGCTTAAAGCCAGAATATTTAGAGAGATACCCTCATCAGTTTAGCGGTGGGGAGCGACAAAGGATTGGAATAGCACGCGCATTGGCAACGGAACCAAAACTGATTATTTGCGACGAACCTGTTTCTTCCTTGGATTTGTCAATTCAATCGCAAATATTGAAATTGCTAACAGACCTTCAAGGGAAATTTAATATTTCTTATCTTTTCATTTCGCATGACCTTAGGGTTGTAGAATCAATTTCGGATAACGTAATGGTTATATATTTGGGCAAGGTTGTAGAATTTGCTTCAACTGAGGAACTTTATTCTTTTCCCATACATCCTTACACCGAAGCGCTATTCTCTGCCATCGAAATGGGTTTGGAGCGAAAAACGAAGAAATTGGTGGCAAGGGGCGAACCACCTTCACCGATAGCTCCACCGCCGGGCTGTAAATTCCATCCGCGTTGTCCTTATGTTGAGCCGCCATGTAAATTAAAAGAACCTGAACCAAGGGAGGTAAAACCAGGTCACTTCGTCGCTTGTCCACCAAGAAGTAGGGACGTTCCCCAAAGTACCACCCTATAGATTTACAACCCTTTGTATTTAAAGCAGTTATAAGTTACATTAAAAATTTTTGAAAGAAAATCACCTCTTTTTAAGTCTTATTATATTAAAAGGAGGTGTTTTTATGCCAAGAACGCCAAGGCTACTTGAAGATGATAAATATTATCACATCCTTACTAGGGGTAATGACAGAAAAAGGATTTTTAGACACGAACAAGATTATCTTTATTTTTTAAGGTTAATCAGTCAATATATTTTAAAATATCCGGTTCTCATATATCATTATTGTTTTATGGACAATCATATGCACTTTCTTATTAAGGCTATCGAGGCAAGAGATGTTCCTAAGTTTCTTCAGGCAATTTTGCAGTGTTATGCTGCCTATTTTCGCAAGAGATACAACCATTCCGGATTTCTATTTCAAAATCGCTATAAAAGTCATCTGATAGATAAAGAGAGTTATCTATTGGATTGTGCTCGATATATAGAAAGAAATCCATTAAGGGCAAAAATTATTGGTTCTTTAAGAGACTACAGATGGAGTAGCTACTTATTCTATACAGAGGGATGTAAAGATGATATAATAAAAACACCAAATCCCTTATACTTACAGTTGGCCGAAACTGGTGTAGAAAGAAGGCGTCTTTATAATGAATATATATTACAGGAAAGACCTTATGATGCCATTGTCGATAAAGCTCTTAAGATATATTAGGGTGTCCCCATGGGGAACGTCCCCAAAACCCCAAAACCATTTGCTTTTTTTAGGCATTTCGTATATAATTTACTTGCAAAATGATAGATAAATTATTATTAAAATTATTAGCGCCGTTAGCACCATTAGCGCCGTATATCCTTAGTTTTATTCCTATCTTTGTGGCTGTCAACGCGTTAGGAAATTTGCCGCTTTACATCTCCTTGACCGAGGGTTTGACTTCCGAAGAGCGGCGTAAGGTTATAAGGAATAGCATATTAGTCGCAACGCTTATCGCCGTAGCCTTTATGTTTATAGGTAAAATTGCGTTACGGCTTATGGGCGTTGAGATATTCGATTTTAGAATAGCCGGCGGAATCTTGTTGCTTATATTATCCGTGCATCTTCTTTTGCCGGGTGAAGAGAAGAAAGGGTCTGTGACAACAGATGTCGGAGTTTTTCCTCTGGGAACACCGCTAATCACTGGTCCAGCAGTTTTGACAACGATATTGGTTTCAATAGATGCTTATGGCATTATTCCTACGATTGTTTCTATCATTTTAAATATGGTTATCATCTGGGTTGTCTTATCCCAGGCAGATATTTTTATTAAATTCTTAGGCAAAGGCGGTTCTCGGGCACTATCAAAGGTGGCGGATATATTTCTTGCGGCAATCGCCGTAATGATGATCAGGTATGGCGTATTTGATATAATAGCTCGCATAATGGCGGTGAAGAAATAGTATGAAAGACATAATAACGTTTATAATGGCGGGCGGAAAAGGCGAACGGCTTTATCCTTTGACAAGGGATAGGGCGAAACCAGCGGTTCCGTTCGGAGGAATATATCGAATTATAGATGTTACATTGTCGAATTGCATCAATTCGGGCATTCGCAAGATTCATGTGCTCATTCAGTATAAATGCAATTCGCTCATAAGGCATTTGAGGATGGGTTGGAATATCTTCGATGCCGAACTTGGTGAATATATCGATACTGTACCGGCACAGATGAGAGTGGATGAGAGATGGTATATGGGCACGGCGGATTCGGTGTATCAGAATTTATATTCGATTGAACTCGAGAAACCCGAATATGTTTTAATCTTAGCGGGTGACCATATCTATAAAATGAATTATGCCGATATGGTTAAGTATCATATCGAAAAAGGCGCGGATTGCACAGTTGCGGTTGTGGAGATGGAGAAAGACAAAGCTGGTCTATTTGGTGTCCTCGAAGTTGACAAAAGTGGCAGGGTATTGGGCTTCGAGGAAAAGCCGAAAGTCCCAAAGACTGTTCTAGGCGACCCGAAACATATTTACGCTTCGATGGGAATATACGTATTTAATAGTTCTGTATTAAAAGAGGAATTAATTTCTGATTCGAAGAATAAAGATAGTGCGCACGATTTCGGTAAGAATATAATTCCCAGTATGTTAACGAAGGCAAAGGTTTACGCTTACGATTTTAAGGATGAAAATAAGAAAGAGGCAAAATATTGGCGGGATATCGGAACTTTAGACGCGTATTACGAGGCGAATATGGATTTAATGCAGGTGACCCCGATTTTTAATTTATACGATAGGGACTGGCCGATCAGGACCTATATAGAACAATTTCCCCCAGCGAAATTCGTCTTTGCAGGCGGTGAGGATGGAAAGCGTATCGGAGTTGCATTGGATTCGATGGTATCGGGCGGATGCATAATTTCAGGCGGAAAAGTCGAACGCTCTATACTTTCGCCGTATGTGCGAGTGAATAGTTATGCCGAAGTTGTGGATTCGGTAGTTATGGAAGGAGTTGATATAGGACGTTATGCTAAGATAAGGCGGGCGATAATAGACAAGGATGTAAAGATTCCGCAGGAAATGGAGATCGGCTACGATTTAAAAAAGGATAAAAAGAGGTTTACGGTAACCGAATCTGGCATCGTAGTAGTTGCGAAGGGCACAGTAATTGAAAAATAGATGGGGTCTTCCGACGGTGATTTTAAGATTTTGTCTATTGCGAAGTTGTTGCGCAAGAGTTTTGGGCGCCGCAAATTTAACAGGGAAAGGGACCCTATCGGCGAACTCATTAGGACAATCCTTTCACAAAATACCTCTGATAGAAACTCCGTTCGCGCTTACGATAATTTAAGAAGGCGTTTTAAAAATTGGGACAGATTAAGGAAGGCAAGAGTAGAGCAGATAAAGCGCGAAATCAAAATAGCAGGCCTTGCCAATATCAAAGCTCCGAGAATTAAAGGTGCGTTAGACGAGATAGAGAGAAGATGCGGCTCTTTGAATTTAAATTTTTTAAGCGGTTTAGACGTACGACTTGGCTACCGTTTTTTGAGGTCGATAAAAGGGGTCGGGCCAAAGACGGCAGCGTGTGTGCTTTTGTTCTCTTTTAGGAAACCAATGATGCCGGTTGACACGCATATATTTAGAGTTACGAAGCGGCTTGGAATATTAGATAGAAAAGCGGCACGTGAGGAAGCTCAGGAGTATTTTAGCGAGATTGTACCTAAGGATTTAATTTATGAATTTCATTTAAATGTAATAACTCTTGGAAGGCAGGTTTGTATAGCGAGGTATCCTCGATGTCGAATTTGCAATTTAAAAAGGCTGTGTAAATATTATAGGGAAAGATATGGAAGATAAAACACTTAAGATTGGAAATAGAGAATTTCGCTCGAGGCTTTTGGTCGGGACGGGAAAATACATAAACTATGAAATCATGAAGCAGGCGCTCGAGGCATCTGGTGCAGAAATCGTTACCGTAGCGATTAGGCGGTTGAATTTGGATGACCCCAAGAAGGAATCTCTGCTTGACCATATCGACAGAAATAAATATACTATATTGCCTAACACCGCCGGTTGCTACACCGTTGAAGAAGCAGTTCGAATTACTCACATAGCGCGTGGGATGGGTTTGTCGGATATGATTAAATTGGAGGTCATAGGCAACGAGAAGACGCTCCTTCCCGATACGGCGGCATTGTTGGAGGCGACGAAGATTTTGGTTAAAGAGGGTTTTATTGTTATGCCGTATACGAATGACGACCCGATTATGGCGAAGAAATTAGAAGATGCGGGTGCCACTTGCGTTATGCCGTTGGCAGCGCCGATTGGCTCAGGGATGGGGATTTTGAATCAATTAAATGTAAAATTGATTTTGGAAGCTGTCAAGGTGCCGGTTATAGTCGATGCAGGAGTTGGCACAGCATCGGATGCGGCGATTGCGATGGAATTGGGTTGTGATGGCGTATTGATGAATACAGGGATTGCGGGAGCGAAGGATCCTGTCGGGATGGCTCGTGCAATGAAACTTGCAGTTGAGTCGGGGAGATTGGCTTTTTTGTCCGGTAGAATCCCTAAGAAACCGTACGCATCGGCATCGAGTCCCATTGAAGGAATTATCAGATAAAGATGCTTAGGAAAGCAGAATTGAAGGACGCAAGGCAGATTCATAAACTTATAAATTATTATGCGAAGAAGAATATTATGCTACCGCGCACTTTAAATGCGGTGTGCGAAAGCATAAGGGATTTTTGGGTTTATGATGACGGAAAAATTTTAGGTTGCACCGCTCTACATATTTATTCTGACGATTTAGCAGAAGTAAAGTCGTTAGCTGTTGATAGCTCGAGGCACAAAAAGGGAATTGGCGGAAGATTGTTGGAAGTATGTTTAGATGAGGCGAAGGACTTAGGTATAAAGAAGGTGTTTGTTTTGACTTTGGCGCCAAGGTTTTTCGAAAAATTCGGATTTAAGGTAATAAATAAGTCAAGGCTTCCTCAGAAGATTTGGGGCGAGTGTGTTGCGTGCTCGAAGTTCGCTAAATGCGATGAGATCGCCTGCATTAAGAGGCTATAAATGGGATATACAATCACCGAGAAAATATTATTAGACCATACCGACAGAAAATCGATTTCACCAGGGGATTTGATCGAGTGCGTAATCGATCTGGCCTTGGGAAATGATATTACTGCGCCATTGGCGATTACAGAGTTTGAGCGCGCAGGCGAAAAAAGGGTGTTCGATAATAAGAAGATAGTTCTTGTGCCCGACCATTTTTCCCCTGCGAACGATGTAAAATCTGCCGAGCAGTTGAAGATTTTAAGGGAATTCGCCAGGAGATATAATATCGAACATTACTACGAGATCGGCTGTATGGGAATTGAACACGCGTTGATTCCTGAGGAAGGGCTTGCTATGCCTGGCGATTTAATTATAGGCGCGGACTCTCACACCTCGACCTACGGCGCATTAGGCGCTTTCTCGACGGGAGTCGGCTCGACCGATTTAGCCGCTGTATTTATAAAGGGAAAGCTTTGGTTTAAGGTGCCTGAATCGATAAAATTTATTTACAACGGAAAACCAAATAAGTGGGTAGGTGGAAAAGATATCATCCTGTTTACAATCCAAGATATCGGAGTCGATGGAGCGTTATATATGGCGATGGAATTTACAGGCGAGGCAATTTCTCATCTTACGATGGACGATAGATTTACCATTTGTAATATGGCAATCGAGGCAGGTGGTAAAAACGGCATCATTATACCCGACGCGGTCACTTTAGAATATGTAAAAGAAGTCGCGAAGAAATCCGGCAGGAAGAAATATACGGTTTACAAAAGCGACGCAGATGCGCAATATAGCGAGGTTAAAGAATACGATATTTCGAAATTAGAACCACAGGTTGCTTTTCCGTCTTTACCCTCAAATGTAAAGCCAGTAAGTGCTGCGAAGAATATAAAAATCGACCAGGTTGTAATTGGCTCATGTACAAATGGCAGACTTGGTGACCTAAGACAGGCGGCGAAGGTATTAAAGGGAAAATCCGTTCATAAAGACGTTCGGACCTTGGTTTTTCCAGCAACGCAGTCTATTTATTTGCAGGCGGTAAAAGAAGGATTGATCGAGATTTTTATAAAAGCAGGATGTGCAGTTTCAACTCCGACGTGTGGGCCCTGTATCGGCGGGCATATGGGAGTTTTGGCTGAAGGGGAGCGTTGTATTGCGACAACTAACAGGAATTTCGTAGGAAGGATGGGTCATCCTAAGTCAGAGATATATCTTTCAAATCCCGCGGTCGCGGCAGCGAGCGCTGTAAAAGGCAGAATTGCACATCCGGAGGAAGTAGTATGATATTTAAAGGACTGGCGTGGAAGTTCAAAGATGACGTAAATACGGATGAGATAATACCCGCGAAATATCTTGTTACGACTGATGCGAAGGAATTAGGTGCTCATTGTTTAGAAGGCATAGACGCCGAATTTTCCAAGAAGGTTTCCAAGGGCGACGTAATTGTTGCGGGAAAGAATTTCGGTTGTGGTTCAAGCCGTGAACATGCGTCACTTTCGATTAAAGGATGCGGTATCTCTTGTGTGATTGCGGAGAGTTTTGCTAGGATATTCTTCCGCAATTGCATAAATACGGGTTTAGCGATCTTCGAATCTAAGGAAGCGACCAAGAAGATTGAAACCGGAGACGAAATTGAGATTGATGCCGCAAAAGGCGAGATAAAAAATTTAACTAAAGGCGAAGTATATAAATCAAAGCCGATGCCGAAATTTATACAGGAGTTGATTAAAGCGGGTGGGCTTATGAATTGGGTTACAAAAAAATGAGCAATTATAAAATAGCCGTTATTCCTGGTGATGGGACTGGGCCTGAGGTAATTAGAGAGGGCTTAAAGGTCTTGGAGGCGGTAAGCAGAAAATTTAACGTTAAGTACGAAACCACAGTATTTGGCTTCGGCGGAGAGCGCTACTTAAAGACGGGCAAAACGTTAGAGGATAAAGACATCGAGGAATTAAAAAAATATTCCGCTATATATTTAGGCGCTATCGGTCATCCTGATGTCAAATCCGGTATCCTTGAGACGGGCATTCTTTTAAAGATAAGGTTTTCGCTTGATCAGTATATCAACTTACGTCCGGTAAAACTCTATAATGCTGCTTTCTGTCCATTGAAAGATAAAGTACCTAAAGATATTGATTTCGTCGTTGTCCGTGAAAATTCCGAGGGGCTTTACAAAGGAATGGGCGAATTTAAAGATAAAGGAACTAAGGACGAGGTAGCTATTCAGATTTCACATAATACGCGTAAAGGCGTTGAACGTTGTATCCGATATGCCTTTGAATATTGTAAGAAACGCAATAAAAAGAAGAAGTTAACGCTTTGCGGAAAGACCAATGTGCTTACCTACGCATGGGATCTTTGGGAGAGGGCGTTTAATGAAATCGCGAAGGAGCATCCTGATATAACAACTGATTATGCACACGTTGACGCTACGACGATGTGGTTTGTGAAAAATCCTGAGTGGTTCGATGTCATCGTTACCGATAATATGTTCGGTGATATCATCACGGATTTAGGGGCGATGATTCAGGGCGGAATGGGGATAGCTGCCGGCGGGAATATCAATCCTCAAGGCGTTTCTATGTTTGAACCTATTGGTGGTTCGGCTCCGAAATACACAGGAAAAAATGTGATTAATCCGTTGGCTGCAATTTGCGCGATGGGAATGATGTTAGAAAATTTAGGCGAGGATAGGGCGGCGAAAGCGGTTGAAGATGCCGTCATAAAAGTTGTAACTACAAAATTGAAATCTCTTGCGGCTGGGAAGATGGGTTATTCCACAGCTGAGGTCGGCGACTTGGTCGTTAAATCTTTATAGGGACAGTCCCTAAGCCAAAGCGAAGGGTGTCCCTTCTATAAGGATAATGGGGACACCCTCCCGATGAGCACAGGGACTGTCCCTGAATTTGAGGTGGTAAAGATGAAGAAGGACAAATATAACGTTTGCGTAGTAGGAGTTGGCGCTGTTGGGGAAGAGATGTTGCGAGTTCTCAACCAGCGAAAATTTCCAATCGGTGAACTCCGAGTTTTAGCTAGGCGCGCGAGGGATACAGTCATAGATGGAAGGAAATATTCCGTAAAGGAAGTTAAGCCTGAAGCATTTGAAGGCATTGATATCGCTTTGTTTGCTGGGACCGAAGGCGAGAAGGGCGCTGCTGTAACTTACGTAAAAGAGGCGATTGCTCGAGGTGCAATAGTCATTGACAACGGCGCAGATTTCAGGATGGACCCAAATGTGCCTTTGGTAGTTCCGGAAGTTAACGCAGATGATATAAGGTGGCACAGGGGATTGATTGCCAATCCTAATTGCTCGACTATTCAGATGGTCGTCGCGCTTAACCCGATCCATAAGATCGCGAAGATAAAAAGGGTTATCGTCTCGTCTTATCAAGCCGCATCCGGCGCTGGCCGCGGCCCGGTAGAGGAATTAAAAGAACAAGCGAAGGCAATTCTCGAAGGAAAAGAAGTTCCTGCTCCAAAAGATTTACCGAAGCGCATTGGCTTTAATATATTTCCCCATATCGGGAAATTTGAGGATTTGGATTACACCACCGAAGAGTGGAAGATGGTCAAAGAGACCCACAAGATTATGCACGACAATAAAATCGCGATAACCGCTACTTGTGTGCGCGTTCCGGTCTTCAACGTGCACTGCGAGTCAATCTACGTCCAGACCGAACCATATATCGCGGTTGAGGAGATAAGGAGGATTTTAAGGAAAACTCCGGGCGTAAAATTGATTGACGAACCGGATCCCCAGGCACCCGAGGGCGACCCGAAAAGGCGGCTTTATCCTATGCCTACCGATGCAGATGGCAAGGACGAGGTATTCATAGGCCGTGTTCGACAAGACCCCTTTGTCAAAAATGGCTTTAGTTTTTGGGTTGTTGCAGATAATCTACGCAAGGGTGCCGCGACCAATGCCGTCCAAATAGCAGAATGCGTAATATCAAGCTTATAATAGAATATGACGGGACAAATTACGCAGGATGGCAGATTCAGAAGAACGCCAAATCTATTCAAGGAACTTTAGAGTCCGCCCTAAAACGAATTATCGGGGAAAAAGTACGACTTGTCTCCTGCGGTAGAACCGACTCCGGAGTTCATGCCGAAGGCCACGTAGCGAATTTTAAGACGAATTCTAAAATTTCGCTTGTTAATCTACAACGTGGATTAAATAGCATCCTCCCAAAAGATATCGTAATAAAAGAAGCCAAAGAAGTTCCTTTAGATTTTAATTCAAGATATGATGCGAAGTCGAAGGTCTACCGGTATACGATATTAAATCGTTCGTATCCCCAAGCTTTATACCGAAACTACTTTTATTATGTTCCGTATAAGTTAGGTCTAAATTTAATGAGGCGTGAAGCGAAATGTCTTGTAGGAAAGCACGATTTTAAGTCGTTCCAAGCCGCTGATAAGAAAAAACGCTCATCTATTCGGACGATAAAGAAGTTAAATATTAAAAGAAAAGGCGATCTTATCGAGATAGAGATTGAAGCCGATGGTTTTTTATATAATATGGTGAGAAATATCGTCGGTACTTTAATCGAAATAGGACGGGGGCGGTTTAAAGCGGGTAGTATGAAGAAAATTTTAAAAGCGAAGAACAGAGATTTGGCGGGACCAACTGCTCCAGCGAAAGGTCTATGTCTTGTGGAGGTTAAATATTAGATGGCCAAAGAAACGCCAAAGAAGAAACGCCAAACCTGGGGCTCTAAGTTAGGAATAATTATGGCTGTTGCGGGTTCCGCTGTCGGGCTCGGTAACTTCTTGCGATTTCCGGTTCAGGCTGCGGGAAACGGCGGCGGGGCATTTATGATCCCGTATTTTATCTCGCTATTTTTACTTGGCATCCCTTTAATGTGGATTGAGTGGGCGGTTGGAAGATACGGCGGCGGTTTTGAACACGGCACAGCACCGGGAATTTTTCACACGTTATGGGAGAAGAACCGCTTCATAAAATATTTCGGCGTAATCGGAATTTTTGGGCCCCTTGTTATTTTAATTTATTACACCTATATCGAGTCGTGGACACTGGCATATAGTTTCTTTGCCATAACAGGTAGATACGCAAGCGCAACAGGACAGGAAGGTATACAATCTTTTTTACATGCCTTTCAAGGCTTAGAGAAAAATCAATATTTTAATTCATTTGCAATTTCGTATACTTTCTTTTTAATAACTTTTTTATTGAACATGGTCGTTATTTATTACGGCATAAAAGGCGGCATCGAGCGGCTTTGTAAATTTGCCATGCCAACCCTTTTTATATTTGCGGCATTAATTGCAGTTAGGGTCCTAACTTTGGGCGCGCCCGACCCTACGAAGCCCAACTGGAATTCATTAAACGGATTAGGATTTTTATGGAATCCAAATTTCGCCGCTTTAAAAGATGCAAAAGTCTGGCTCGCTGCTGCGGGGCAGATATTTTTTACTTTAAGCGTCGGGATCGGAGTAATATTAACTTATGCAAGTTATCTCTCTAAAGGTGATGATGTGGCGTTGTCTGGCTTATCCGCGGTTAGCACAAATGAATTTGCTGAAATAATTTTGGGCGGAAGCATCGTTATCCCAGCAGCTTTCGTATTCTTTGGCCCAGTGGGCGTTCAAGATGTGGCCAAAAGCGGGGCATTTAATCTGAGCTTTGTCACTATGCCGCTTATTTGTCAGAAGATTCCACTCGGTGCTATTTTCGGATGCCTTTGGTTTTTGATGTTATTTTTGGCAGGGATAACTTCTTCGGTATCATTGGCGCAGCCAGCGGTTGCGTTTATGGAGGATGAGTTTGATATCGATAGGAAAAAGGCAGTTTGGATATTCGCGATAGTCTGTTTTATCCTCTGCCAGCCAGCGATATTTTTATTGGGGAAAGGCGTTGTAAACGAGCTCGATTTTTGGGGCGGGACATTTTGCCTTGTATTATTCGCTACTGTTGAGACGATTTTATTTACATGGATATTTGGGATGGATAAGGCGTGGGAGGAGATACATCATGGGGCGATAATACGTCTCCCAGTAATTTATAAATACATTATGAAGTATATAACGCCTGCGTTTCTGTTTTTCATATTAGGGTTTTGGCTTTACCAAGAAGGAATCTCAACGATTTTGATGAAGAACGTAAGCGCTGCCGATAAACCGTACGTCCTCTTTACGCGGCTTATGTTATTGGGGATGTTTTTGACGCTCGCTATTTTAGTAAAAATTGCGTGGCGACGCAAAAAGTTACTTGCGATGAAAGGAGTTAAAGTAGAATGAATTTAGGCGGTTGGTTATTTTTGATAATTTCATGGGGGTTCATCATTTCGCTTGCGATCTATTGTTTCTATAAAGTAATTTAGTAATTTAGGTAATTTGGGGACGTTTCGGAAAGTGCCACTTCTCAAATTTAGATCTGGCTCCTTGGGAAACGGCCCCCAAGTCCGGAAGGAGGGAAAATGCAACAAAACATAGTCATTGGATTTCTTTTATCGCTGGTATTGTGCTTAAGCTGCGAAATATGTTACGGTGGGCTTAATCTGCAGGAAGAGGCATTAATTAAAGCGATCAAAGATAATGATGTGAAGAAGGCAAAGGAATTGATAAGAAGCTTTGTGAATGTCAATGCCAGGGAAAAAGTAGACGGCCCCACCCCACTTGTGTATGCAATAGCAAACAATAACAAAGAATTGGTTGAGTTGATGATTAAAAAGGGAGCCGATCCTGACGCGAGATTCACTTTAGAAGAAGAAGAAAAAAAGGAAAATGGCCATGGCGTTTTTCTGAAGATATCTTATGGATGGTATTTGGAAAATGTAACACCGCTTATGATTGCGGCAGGGCAGGCAAACGAAGATATAGTCAGGTGTTTATTGTCAAAAAGCATAAATATAAACGCAAGGGATGCCTCAGGTAAAGCGGCTCTTGAATATGCGATAGAAAAGGAAAGAGTTGAAATTGCCGAGCTGTTGATTTCTAAAGGAGCAGAGGTCAAAAGCTGGCAGGTACGCGGTAGCGGGTTCGCTAATGCAAGTTGGGATAATCTTATAAATGTGACAATGAAAGAAAATCTTAAGCTGGTAAAGTTGCTTGTTTTGCATGGAGCAAATGTAGACGGAACGGACTACAATGGATACACAGCGTTGATGTATGCGGCAGAACGCGGACATAAAGATATCGTTGAGTTTTTAATTTCAAAAGGCGCTAATGTAAACCATAGAGGGGCTAAGGGAGCCTCTGCTTTGTCTCTAGCTAAAGCAAACAATCGATCGGAAATCGTGACTATTCTTGTCAATGCCGGAGCAAAATAGATAGGCACCTTGGTTGGGTCCGTTTCGGAAAGTGCCACTTCTCAAATTTAAATCTGGCTCTTTGGGAAACGGCCCCCAAGTCCCTTGGGAAACGGTCCCCAAGTCCCCGATTAGATTTTGCTTGACAAAATATGATTTTATGTTAAAATTATGACTTTCGTAGTAGGAAAATTGGATAGATGCCAAAGAAAAAAGAAGTTAAAAGCGAATCTAAACATAAGTGGTACATAGTTGACGCGGAAGGCAAGGTATTAGGCAGGCTTGCCGTGGAAATTGCGAAGGTCTTGTATGGCAAACATAAGTCTATATTTCGCAAGGACTTAGATACAGGCGACGGCGTAATTGTGGTTAATGCAGCCAAGATTAAAGTAACCGGCAAGAAGCTTAAAGAAAAGACCTATAAGAGATATTCGGGTTATCCGCATGGACTTAAAATAGAGCCGTTAGAGACGGTCTTGAAAAAGAAGCCCGAATATGTTATAATGCATGCTGTTAATGGGATGTTGCCCAAAAATAAGGTTGGAAAACAAGCCCTAAGGAAATTAAAGGTTTATAGAGGGACAGAACATCCGCATTTGGCACAAAAGCCAATACCTTTAAAGATTTAGATTAGGAGAAAAATGGAAGGACAGGTGAAATATTCTGCCACAGGAAGAAGAAAGGAATCGAAAGCCAGGGTATTTTTAATGCCTGGTTCTGGGCAGATTACTATAAACAAAAGGCCGGTAGATAATTATTTTCCAAGGGAGACATTGCGAATGGTCCTTAGAGAGCCGTTTGAAATAACGCAGACCGCAAATAAATTCGATGTAGTTACAAGCGTCGAAGGCGGTGGGGTTTCAAGTCAGGCGGGTGCAGTTCGTCTTGGAATCGCGCGCGCTTTACTTAAGGCGGACTCTAACTTTCGCTCGGTTTTGCGAAATAGCGGATTATTGACTCGAGACCCACGGATGCGAGAGCGAAAGAAGTACGGTCAAAAGGGGGCCCGCAAGCGTTTCCAATGGACTAAGCGATAATTTGTTTAAATTCTAAATTCTAAATCCTAAACTCTAAACTTCATATTTAAAATTTTAAATTAGAAGACGCCTATTCCGACGAGAAAATGCTTGACGAAGTAGGCGTTTTTATTTTATAATGACTTTGTTTCGTCTAATAAAGACAAGGTAGAGAAAAATGGCAAGGGAAATTTTAAAAGTGGCTGTGGTTGGTGCGACAGGTTATGCCGGTTGCGAATTGATCAAGATATTATTAAGGCATCCTAAGATAAAAATAACATCGTTGAGCGCAAAGATCGAAAAGCCCGAACCGATATCGAATATCTTTCCGATATTTAAAGGGCTAATAGATTTAGTTTGCGATGAATTGGATGTAAAAGCGGTTTCAAAGGCAGCGGATTTTATATTTTTAGCACTCCCGCACAAGGTCTCGATGGAGGCTGCGCCGAATTTTTTGGAATTAGGGAAAAAGATAGTAGATTTAAGCGCCGATTTTAGATTGAAGATTAAATCAGAATATGAAACCTGGTATGGCATAAAGCACACAAATCCTCAACTTTTGACGACGAGCGTTTACGGCCTCCCCGAACTTTATAGAAAAGATATAAAAAAAGCGAAACTTGTAGCAAATCCTGGTTGTTATCCGACGGGTGCGATATTAGGCTGTGCGCCGATGGTAAAGAAGGGCCTTGCTCAGTTAGATGAGATAATAATCGATGCTAAGTCAGGCGTATCCGGTGCGGGAAGAAATCCGACATTACAATTGCATTTTTCCGAAGCGAACGAGAATTTCAAAGCGTATAAGATAAATCAACATCAACATATGCCAGAGATAAACCAAGAATTATCAAAATTGGCGAAGGCAAAAATCGAAGTTACATTTACGCCGCACCTCGTGCCGATGAACAGGGGAATTTTATCGACGATATATTTGACTTTAAAGGGTCGATTGACTACGAAAGACGCGATAAAGATTTATAGGGAATTTTATAAAGCCGAACCATTCGTTAGGGTTTTGGATGAGACAAAATTTCCGGAGACGAAAGACGTATATAATACAAACTTCTGTGATATCGGAATAAAAATAGATAAGACGAGGGCAATAGTAATAACAGCGATAGATAACCTTTGGAAAGGCGCTTCGTCTCAAGCGGTGCAAAATATGAATATAATGCTTGGATACAAAGAGACGCTCGGTTTGATATAGATGAAGATAATAAATGGTTCGGTAACGGCGCCGCAAGGATTTATTGCAAATGGCATAAAGTGCGGCATAAAAAAAGGAAAGCTCGATTTAGCTTTAATAGTCTCAAAAATGCCGGCGCTTGCGGCAGGGGTTTTCACAAGTAACGAAATAAAGGCAGCGCCGGTTAAAGTTTCAAAGGAGCGCATAAAAAAAGGCAAGGCACAGGCGATAATTGTAAATAGCGGAAATGCGAATTGTCTGACGGGAAAGAAAGGTATTAAAGACGCAATAGATGTTGCAAAGTACGTCTCCCGCTCTTTGTGGATCGCCGAAGAAGATGTCCTTGTTGCATCTACAGGCATAATTGGAAAGCCATTGCCTTTAGATAAAATCAAGTCCGCAATTCCGAAGTTAGTCAAGGGCTTAAGCAGGACAAAAGAGCGTCAAGCCGCTGAGGCGGTTTTAACCACCGATACACATCCTAAGAGAATTGCGGTCGCAATAAATATAGGCGGCAGGAGCATAAGGATTGGCGGCATAACAAAAGGCGCCGGCATGATATGCCCAGGTTTAGCAACGATGTTATGTTTTTTGACAACCGATGCGGATATAGAATTAAATGCGTTAAAATGCTCTTTAAAGAGTTCGGTCGAAAATTCTTTTAACGCCATAACCGTTGACGGCGATATGAGCACAAACGACATGGTTTTGATTTTAGCGAATGGACTTGCAAGGAATCCAAAAATAAGATATCAAACGAGCGAGCATAAGATTTTTAACAATGCCTTAAATTACGTTACTTCTTATTTAGCGAAAGAAATTGTAAAAGACGGAGAAGGCGCAACCAAATTTGTTGAGATAAAAGTTAATGGCGCTAGAAGTTCGGTTGATGCTAAAAAGATAGCAAAGACAATTGCGAACTCAAACCTTGTGAAGACCGCAATCGCTGGCGAGGATCCGAACATAGGAAGGATTGCGGCTGCTGCTGGGGCAGCGGGAGTAAAATTTAATGAATCTCGGTTAGATATTTATTTGAATGGAAGAAAAATCGTAAGCGGTGGGAATGTAATTTACAGGGATAAAATTAAGTTAAAAGATTTGTTAAAGAAGAAAGAAATTGCGATAACGCTTGATTTGAATTCCGGACGTAATTCGGCAACGGTCTGGACCTGCGATTTAACCGAAGGTTATATAAAGATCAATGCAAAATATAATTAAAAAAGCCGATGTATTAATAGAGGCGTTGCCGTATATAAGAAGATTTAAGGGCACGTTCGCGGTTATTAAAGCCGGCGGCAGCATGATGGAAGACAAAGACATTATAGGAGGAGTGCTGGAGGATATTATATTTTTAAGTTCGGTTGGAATAAAACCAGTCTTAATTCACGGTGGCGGACCGCGCATAAACGAAAGGATGAAACGAGCAGGTTTGAAACCAAAATTTGTCGATGGTTTAAGAATCACTGATGCAAGGACTATGAAACTAGTTGATGAAACGCTGGATAAGGCAAATGCCGAAATAGCGAATCACATAAAAGAATTAGGCGGTAAAGCCAAGGCGCTTTGTGGAAAGAGGGATAAGATAATAAAGGCAGAGAAGTTAAAACATAAGGGGAAGGATATAGGTTTCGTCGGAAAGATAGTTTTTATAAATACAAGTCCGATAAAAAAGACAGTTGAAGCGGGGACGATACCTGTGATTTCGCCGGTTGGTTTTGGAACCGATGGTAGTGCTTATAATGTCAATGCGGATCAAGCGGCCTCTGAGATTGCAGCTGCGTTAAAGGCAGAAAAATTAGTCTTGCTTACAGATACAAAGGGAATTTTAAGGGATGAATCCGAGGAGGAGACTCTAATCCCGACATTAAAAAGAAAAGATGTCGATGATTTGATTAAAAGAGGGATAATTCAATCTGGGATGATTCCCAAAGTAAAAGCAGCGGTAACGGCGTTAAATAAGGGGGTTAAAAAGACGCATATAATCGATGGTAAACTTGAGCATGCGATATTGCTCGAAATATTTACTGACAGAGGAATTGGTACCCAGATAATAAGATGACGCTTACAGAAGATATAATGAAATTGTATTACGAATATGTAATGCCGACCTATGCGAGGGCGCCGGTAGTTTTAGTGAAGGGTAAAGGCATTAAGGCATACGATATTGAAGGCAGGGAATTTTTAGATTTCTTTCCTGGCTGGGCTGTCTCAGGAATTGGGCACTGCCATCCGAAGGTCGTCGCTGCGATAAGGGAACAGGCGAAGAAGATAATTCACGTCTCAAATAATTATTATAATGAATTACAGGGTTTGTTGGCAAAAAAGATAATAGAGACCTCATTCGATGGAAAGGTCTTCTTTTGTAACAGCGGCGCCGAAGCGGTTGAGAGTGCAATAAAGTTAGCGAGAAAAGTTGGGCATCCTTCGAGATACGAGATTATAACGATGGAAAATTCCTTTCATGGAAGGACGCTGGCAGCAGTAACGGCAACTGGACAGCCGAAATATCAGGAAGGTTTTGCTCCGCTTCCGGCAGGATTTGTCCACGCACCATTTAATGATTTAGAAGCGGTTAAAGCTAAGATGACGGACAAGACGATCGCAATAATGATCGAGCCCATTCAGGGCGAAGGCGGAATTCATATTGCGTCGGATGAGTTTATGAGCGGATTGAGGAAAATTTGCGATGAGAGGAAATTTCTTTTGATATTCGACGAGATTCAGACGGGAATGGGAAGGACCGGCAGGATGTATTGTTACCAACATTATAATGTCACGCCCGATATTATGGTTTTAGCAAAAACCTTAGGTGGCGGTTTTCCGATAGGCGCCCTAATAGCAAAAAGGGATATCGCGGATGTGTTACAGCCAGGTACCCATGCATCCACTTTTGGTGGAAATCCCTTAGCTTGCGCTGCGAGTTTAGCGACTTTTGAGGCGATTGAAGAGGGCAATTTAGTTGAGAAGGCAAAAAGAAGAGGCGGGTACTTGCACAACAGGCTTTTGATTTTAAAGAAGGATTTCCCGTTTGTAAAAATTGTAAGGGGCAAAGGTTTAATGCAGGGCGTTGAACTCGAGATAGAAGGCAAAGCCATCGTTGATAAGTGCATCGAGAAGGGGCTGTTAATAAATTGCACCCAGAAAAATGTCTTGAGGTTTATGCCGCCGCTCATCGTTAAAAATCCCGAAATAGATAAAGCGGTTTCTATTTTATCCGAGGCATTAAAAGAGGTTCAAAGTGAAAGCTAAAAATTTAATTTCGATAAAAGATTTGTCGTTAGACGAAATCGAAGAGATATTTAAACTTGCTAAGAGGCTTAAGGGCGAAGACAGAGAAGTAAAGACAGAGCCATTAAAGGGAAAGACCCTAGGGCTAATTTTTGAGAAGCCAAGTTTAAGAACGAGGGTCTCCTTCGAAGTCGCTATGGCTCAATTGGGAGGATATGCCATCTATCTAGGTCCCGATGAGATAAAACTTGGGAAGAGAGAGGCGGTAAAAGATGTGGCGAAAACTTTATCGAGATATTTAGATGGGATAGTTGCGCGTACATTCAAGCACGAGGATTTGCTAGGGTTAGCGAGGCACTCAACGATACCCGTTATAAACGGGCTTTCGGATTTATCACATCCGTGTCAGGTTTTGGCGGACTTGTTTACAATTAAGGAGAAGTTCGGGAGGACGAGTTATATAAAAATAGCGTTTATCGGCGACGGCAATAATGTCTGCAATTCGCTTTTATACGGCTGTGCTAAACTGGGGATAGATTTATCCGTAGCGACACCTAAGAAGTATGAGCCGAAAAAGGAAATTTATAGAGAAGCAAAAGAACTTGCTCGGATTTCCGGCGCAAAGGTTATGCATTATAACGACCCATTTGAAGCTGTTTGTGATGCAGATATAATTTATACCGATGTATGGACGAGCATGGGGCAGGAGAAGGAAGGTAAAACGAGGGCAAAGGCATTCAAAGGTTTTCAGGTTAATTCCAGATTGTGTTCCAAGGCAAAAGGCAATTATTGCTTAATGCATTGTTTGCCTGCGCACAGGGGCGAGGAGATAACCGACGAATGCCTAAACGGTCCGCACTCTATCGTTTTTGACCAAGCGGAGAATAGGCTTCACGTGGAAAAGGCGATTTTACTTTTGTTATTAATGTAAAGGAGACAGATGGCTAAAAAAGTAGTGTTGGCATATTCAGGCGGGCTTGACACATCCTGCGCAATAAAGTGGCTTACAAATAAAGGGTATGATGTGGTTGCTTATATGGCTGATATTGGCCAGCAGGCGGACTTTGAGACCTATAAGAAAAGAGCGCTAAAGACCGGCGCAATAAAAGTGGTGGTCGAAGATTTAAAGAAAGAGTTCGTTACAGATTTTGTGATGAAATCGCTTAAAGCAGATGCGGTATATGAGGGAGGCTACCTCTTGTCGACGGCACTTTCAAGGCCTTTGATTGCGAAGGGGTTGGTTAAGACGGCGCAAAAAGAGAATGCAGATTTTGTGGCGCACGGTTGCACAGGAAAAGGTAATGATCAGGTAAGATTTGAAGTATCCATTGCAGCGCTTGATTCAAGTTTGAAAATTTTAGCTCCTGTTAGAGAGTGGGAGCTTAAGACCAGACAGGAAGAGATAGATTATGCGAAGAAGAATAATATTTCCCTTGACACAACCAAGAAAAAGCCGTACTCGATTGATATTAATCTATGGGGAATATCGATTGAAAGTGGGAAACTGGAAGATCCTTATCATGAGCCTGACGAAGATATATATCAACTTACGAAAGGAGTAAATGAGGCTTTAGACGCGCCTGTCTATTTAGAGATAGAATTTAAAAATGGTGTTCCTATCAAATTGAACGGCAAAACTATGGATGGCGTTAAACTGATATTGAAACTTTCAAAGATTGCCGGAAACGCAGGTGTCGGAAGAAGCGATATGATAGAGAACAGGCTTATCGGCATTAAGTCGAGAGAGGTTTACGAAGCTCCTGCGGCATGGGCGCTTCATACGGCTCACAAATCTCTTGAGAGTTTGGTGCTGGATAGAGAACTTCTGCATTTTAAGGATATCATAGCCCTTAAATATGCGGAGCTTACTTATTATGGGTTATGGTATACGCCACTAAAAGAGGCACTTGATAAATTTGTAGACCAAACGCAGAAATATGTGAATGGAACTGTAAGACTTAAACTCCATAAAGGGCACTGCACTGTTGTCGGAAGAAAGTCGCCGAATTCGCTTTACAAGAAAGAGCTCGCTACATACGAAAAAGGCGACAAATTCGACCAGTCGCTGGCGAAAGGATTCATTGAGATTTGGGGTTTGCCATATAAGGGGTCATATAAAAGATGAAAAAGAAATTGTGGGGCGGAAGATTTAAGGAATCTCAAGACCCTGAATTTGAGGAATTCTCTTCGAGTATAAGTTTCGATTACAAACTTGGCGTATATGATGTCTTAGGCTCTATAGCTCATGCCAAGATGCTTAGGGTATGCAAGGTTATTTCCAAAAAAGACGCCGATTCAATTGTGAAAGGCTTGAATTCGATTTTAAAAGAAATCATAAGCGGCAAGTTTAAATATGATTTTGCGGCTGAAGACATTCACACAAATGTTCAGAACGCCCTTGAGGCAAAAGTGGGCTCTGCTGCTTTAAAATTGCACACCGCAAGGTCAAGGAATGACCAGGTGACTTTGGATACGAGGATGTATTGTAAGGAAAAGATAGGCGAGATTTATGGTTTGAACGTAGCCTTACAGAAGTCACTTGTTAATTTTGCCCAGAAGAACATCGAAATTATTATACCGGGATTTACACATCTACAACATGCTCAGCCGGTGCTTTTGGCGCATCATATTTTAGCGTATTGCGAGATGCTCGAAAGGGATAAATGCAAACTGCAATGCGCATATGCGATAGCCGATGTTTTGCCGTTGGGTTCCTGTGCGTTAGCAGGCACGTCCCTAAAGATAGACAGAAAATATGTAGCAAAATTATTGGGATTTTCCAAAATTTCTGAAAATAGCGTTGACGGCGTGTCGGACAGGGACTACGTTATCGAATTTTTAAATGCGCTTTGTTTAATTTCGATGCACCTTTCAAGGTCAGCGTCAGACCTTATATTATGGGCAACACCTGAGTTTGGGTTTATTGAAATAGACGAAAAATTTTGTACCGGTTCGAGCATTATGCCGCAGAAAGTAAATCCGGATTTCCTGGAACTCCTTAGAGGTTTAACGGGCAAAATCTATGGGAATTTGATCGCAGAATTAACGACGATGAAGGGGCTGCCCCTTACTTACAATAGGGATATGCAGTATGACAAAGAGCCGCTTTTTGATTCTGCTGAGAAGATGACCAAGGCGTTATCTATTTTTACAAGATTGATAAAAGGCATAAAAATAACCAAGGGCAACATCGGGAGGGCGCTTTTGGACGAATCATTATACGCAACGGACTTGGCGGAATATCTGATTAAAAAAGGCGTAGCTTCAAGGGAAGCGCACGCTATTATCGGAAAGTTGATAAGTTCGACATTGGATAAAAAACAGAGAATTTCAGGGCTTACATTGAATGAGTTAAAAAAATTCTCACCAAAATTTGAGGCAAATGCATTTAAGTTGTTAAATCCAAAGATTTCGGTTGCGTTAAAGACCTCCTTAGGAGGAACAAGTCCGGCACAGGTAAAGAGGCAATTAAATATCTGGAAGGCAAGATTAGGTTAATGCACGAATTTAAATATCGAGGAAATGAATTATATTGCGAGGATGTGAAGATAAGCAGGATTGCCGCGTCTTGTGGTACGCCTTTTTATCTTTATAGTTATAAGACGCTGATTGACCATTATCGAAAGTTAGCCGATGCCTTCAAGAAATTGAATCCTTTAATCTGTTTTTCGATGAAGGCGAATTCTAACCTCGCCGTTCTAGGGGCACTTGTAAAGGCGGGTGCGGGTTTAGACGTTGTTTCAGGCGGAGAGTTATATAAGGCATTAAAAGTTGATTGCGATCCAAAAAAAATTGTATATGCGAGCGTTGGCAAGACCGAGGGCGAGATAGAGGCGGCAATTAAAGCCGGCATTTTATTTTTTAATGTCGAATCACTGCCAGAACTTGCATTAATAGATAGAATAGCACATAGGTTAGGAAGGGTCGTCGATTGTGCGTTGCGTGCTAATCCCGATATTAATCCTAAGACGCACAAATTTATTTCGACGGGAAAAGCGGAGAATAAATTCGGGCTCGATTTTAAGACGGTAGAAGAGGCCTTTTTACATCGCGGCAATTATCCGAATGTAAGGCTGCGGGGAATTCATATTCATATCGGTTCGCAGATTACAGAATCGGAGCCCTTTCGCCGGGCGATTAAAAAAGTTGTCGCTCTCATTCGCAGATTGGAAGATAGGGATGTCAGAATAGAATGGCTTAATATCGGCGGGGGCTTGGGCATTATTTATAAAAAAGAACGTCCGCAGACAGCGGCTCGCTTCGCCAGGGTGGTTATGCCACTTCTTAAAGGGCTCGATGTTAAATTGATTTTAGAACCAGGTAGGTTCATCGCTGGAAATAGCGGGATTTTAGTGACCAAAGTCACTTATGTAAAAAGAACGCGTGCAAAAAATTTTGTTGTTGTTGATGCGGCGATGAACGATTTAATCCGCCCATCGCTTTATGAGGCGTATCATGAGGTTTTGCCGGTTGCGATACGAGCGAGGCGTGTTCGTATATTAGCCGATGTAGTAGGTCCGGTCTGCGAAAGTAGCGATGTATTAGCTAGGGATAGAAGATTGCCTGATTTTGAACCAGGTGAGCTGCTTGCGATTATGGGCGCAGGCGCATATGGTTTTACGATGTCGAGCAATTACAATTCTCGGCCGCGCGCGTGCGAAGTTATGGTCATAAAAGGAAAATTCTACGTCGTGCATGAGAGAGAAACGTACGAAGATTTAATTAGAGGCGAAAGTATACCTAGGGCGTTAAGATGAAGCAGCTTGAGTTTGTGAAGATGGTCGCAAGCGGAAACGATTTCGTAGTTATCGCGCCCGCCTTCGCCAAGGCTTCAGCGGGTGCCAGCAAAAGTTTTAAACACAAGCTGGCAAATTCTAAATTATCATCTTTCGCAAAAGAAATATGCGATAGAAATTTAGGTGTAGGTGCAGACGGCCTTTTGGTGATTGAGCCATCAAAAAAAGCGGATTTTAAGATGCGGATATTCAATCCCGATGGAAGCGAGGCACAGATGTGCGGAAACGGTGCCCGCTGTGTCGCTTTATATGCAAAGGAGAATAAAATCGTAGATGGCGAGATGCGAATAGATACGCTTTCCGGGATAATAGAAGCGAAGGTGTCCGGCGATAAGGTAAAGATTAAGATGCAAGACCCGAAGGACATAAAATTGGATTTTGACCTTCCGGTTGAAGGTAAAGATTATAAGGTCTCATTTGTAAATACCGGCGTTCCGCATGCGGTCTTATTTATTCAAGAGTTAGAATCGTTCGATGTGAAAAGATCAGGCAGGACAATACGTTACCATGAGAATTTCGCTCCTAAAGGCACAAATGTAAATTTTGTAGAACTGGAAAAAGGAAATTCCATTAAGGTCCGCACATACGAGCGCGGAGTTGAAGATGAGACGTTGGCGTGCGGAACAGGAGTTACTGCCTCAGCCATCGTCTCGGCGGTTTCGAAGGGATTAAAAAGCCCTGTAAGTTGCCTTACGAAGAGCGGCGAAAAACTTAAGGTGTATTTTGATAGAGCGGGCGATAATTTTAAAAATGTCTATTTAGAAGGTAGTGCAAAAATCGTCTTCTATGGACAATTTCTTATTAAATGAAAATTAAAATTTTATTAATATTCATTTTATTCTTCACATTCTTTCTAATGTATTATGCCAACTCAGAGACACCGAAAGCAGGTATTGAAACCGAAATATCTTCACAGGTAGAGAAAGAGATTCAAAGATTAAAATCCAAAGATCCAAAAGAACGAATGAGTGCTGCATCTAATTTAGCTCTATTACAGGATCTGCGCGCCGTAGAACCGCTTATTACTGTTCTTAAGGAAGATCGAGACGCAGGGGTTCGATGCGCTGTTTCCCATGCCTTGGGTGACTTAAAAGACCCACGCGCAGTCGAGCCGCTTATTTTTGCATTAAAAGACGAAGATCCAGAGGTCAGATGTGCTGTTGTGTATGCTTTGGGGGACCTAAAAGATCCTCGCGCAATTGAGCCTCTCATTGCTATTCATAAAGAAGAACGTAATAACTATGTTCGGCGCGCTGTTATATCAGTTCTACAAAGTTTTGAAGACCCTCGCGTAAACGAACTATTTGTTTCTGTTATTGAGGATCCAAAAAGCGTAGGCCGGTTTACTGCTATACATGCTCTAATAAAACGAAAAGATCCTCGCGCTATCGAACTGCTCATCGCTACTCTTAAACAAGAACAAGATATTAATGAACTTATGAATATTACGTTTTATTTGCGCGACTTCAAAGATACTCGTATAATCGAACCACTTATAACCATCCTTAAACAAGAACAAGATATTCTTATCACGATCAATGTAATTTATGCCTTGGGCGAACTAAATGACCCTCGCGCTGTCGAAACACTTTTAACTATTCTTATGGATGATCAAGAATTAAAAGTCCGACTTGCTGTAATTTCTGCCTTGTACCAACTAAAAGATCCCCGTGCCATTGAACCGCTCATTGCCCTTCTTAAGGACGAGAATAGGGAGATAAGATATAGCGCTGCTAATACCTTGCGCGAATTTAAAGATCCTCGTATAGCAGAACCGTTTATTGCTGTTCTTAAAGAAGATCAGGATGTTTTTGTCAGGCGTATTGTTGCATCAACTTTGTGTGAATTTAAAGACCCGAGCACAATTGAGCCATTCATTGTTGCTCTAAAAGAAGACAAGGATGTTGAGGTCAGACGGACTGTTGCAAATGCCTTACGAGAAACCAAAGATCCTCGTACGGTTGAACCATTTATCTCCGCTCTTAAAGATCAAGATAGGGAGGTTAGATATATCGCTACAAAGGTATTGCTTGAGTTCAAAGACCCGCGTGCAGCAGAACCACTGATCGCCATTCTTAATGATTCGGATAGGGATATCCGAACTAATGCTGTATTTGCTTTGAAAGCATTAGAGGATCCTCGTATAATTGAACCTTTCATCGTGGTTCTCAAGGAAGATCCGGATCCGTATATTCGTCGAACTGTTGTATCTGCATTACGCATGTTTAAAGATCCTCGCACAATCGAACCATTTATTGCAGCACTCAAAGATCCAGATAGTGAGCTGCGATGTACCGTTGTGCATGTCCTGCGTGAGTTCCGAGATCCTCGTGCAATTGAGCCGCTTATCTCTGTTCTTACGGATCAAGATAAAAATATTAGACTCGCTGCTGTAAATGCTGTAGGTGAACTAAAAGATCCCCGCGCTATTGAGCCACTTATTGCTGCTCTTAAAGACCCAAGTAGTGAGGTCCGACGTGCGGTTGTAGTTGCGTTAGGCGAATTTAAAGATCCACGTACAATCGAACCACTTATCGATATGCTCAAAGATCAAGATGCATATGTTAGGCTTACTACCGCACAAGTTCTGGGCAGACTAAAAGATCCCCGCGCCATAGAACCACTTATCGCTGCTTTTAATGATCGGAGTGGAGAGATTCGGTGTGCTGTTGTATTAGCTTTGGGTGAATTCAAAGATCCCCGCGCTATAGAACCGCTTATTGCTGCTCTTAACGATCGAAATGTGAGTGTTCGACGTACTGCTGGATGGCAGGCCTTACCTCAATTCAATGATCCTCGCTTAATTGAACCCCTTATCGCCATTCTTAAAGAACACCAAGATAATGAGGTTCGAAGAGGTGCTATATGTATTTTGGGTAAATTCAAAGATCCTCGTACAATCGAGCCGCTTATATCTGCTTTAAAGGATGAAGATAGGGATGTTCGACTTACTGCTGCTGTATGGGGCATACTTAAATGCAATGACCCTCGCTTGGTTGAACCCCTTATTACTATTCTTAGGGAAGATCCAGATACGCGAGTCAGGGTTGAAGTTGCAGATGACCTCCGCAAGTTTAAAGATCCTCGCGTAGTTGAGGCGCTAATAGCCGCTCTTAAAGATCAAAAAGTTGCGGTTCGAGATAAGGCATTAGATGTCTTAATATATATGACGGGACAAGATTCGCTCGGGGAAAACCCTGCAGCGTGGCAGAAATGGTGGGAAGAAAATAAAGATAAATTTCAAACTGGCAAATAAAAGATTAAGTTGAAGGAGGTGAGTAAGGTGTTTGAAGGTTCGATGGTCGCATTGGTTACACCGTTTAAAGATGGAAAAGTCGATGAGAAGAGATTAAGAGAATTGGTTGAATTTCATATTGAGAATGGCACCTGTGCGCTTGTGCCCTGTGGAACGACAGGCGAATCCGCAACCCTTTCTATGGAAGAACACGAGCGGGTAATTGAGATTACGATTGAAGCTGCGCGAAAGAGAATTCTCGTCATCGCCGGGACCGGCTCAAATAATACTGCCGAGGCGATTGAACTTACAAGGCACGCCCAAAAGGCAGGGGTTGATGCGGCATTGCTTATCTCCCCGTATTATAATAAGCCGACTCAAAAAGGTCTTTACCTTCACTTTAAAGCGATTGCTGAGGCGGTAGATATTCCTTTGATACTTTATAATATCCAGTCACGAACAGCGGTAAATATAGAACCCGAGACATTTGCTAAACTTGTACAGATTAAAAATATCGTTGGCGTAAAAGAAGCTAGTGGTAACTTAGAGCAGATGTCGAGGATTAAGCATTTGTGCGGCGATAAATTTGATTTAATTTCAGGCGACGATGCACTTACTTTGCCTGTGCTTTCAATTGGAGGGACAGGCGTAATATCGGTTGTTGCCAATATCGTGCCAAAGGATGTGGCAGATATGATCTCTGCGTTTAAGAAGGGAAATATAAAACTGGCGCAGGAATTGCACTATAAACTTTTGCCACTGATAAAAGCGATGTTCATAGAGACTAATCCCATTCCCGTCAAGACAGCTATGGGGCTTTTGGGGATGATAGACCCGGAGCTTCGGCTCCCCTTGTGTCCTATGTCGGAAGACAACCTTGCGAAACTAATGAATGCGTTAAAGGCATATGGTCTTTCCGAAAAGATGAAGTGATACTCCCTGTCTAGCGACAGGTAGAGAGGTAGAATATGGTAAAAATTGCTGTAAGCGGATGTGCAGGGAAGATGGGTTCCCGCATCTTTAGTTTAGCAACGCAAGATAAAGATTTAGAGGTCGTTGTGGGGTTGGAACAGAAGTCGCATCCTGCGATTGGCAGCACAATAGGCGAGGTTGAGGTGACCGATGATCCGGAGAATATTAAAACGGCGGATGTTTTAATTGAGTTTACAACCCCTCAGGCGACTGTAGAGCATCTGGATTTTGCGTTAAGACATAAGAAAGCGATGGTAATCGGAACGACCGGTTTAACGGAAGAGCAGGCAAGCAGGATAAAAGACGCATCGAAAAATATCCCGATTGTCTTTTCGCCCAATATGTCAATAGGCGTAAATTTGCTTTTCAAATTGGTTAAGGAGGCGGCTGCGAAATCGTCCGAAGATTATGAGGTAAATATCGTCGAGACGCACCACGTCCATAAAAAGGACGCCCCATCAGGGACTGCGAAGAAATTAGCGCAGATTATCAAAGACGCTTCTGGACGAGATGTGACAGATATAAAATCAATTCGAGAAGGAGAGATTATTGGCGACCATAAAGTGACTTTTAAAGGTCCACTCGACACCATAGAACTTGCCCACAGCGCTAAGACGCGCGATATATTTGCTAAAGGCGCTTTAGAGGCGGCGAAATTCATCGTCAATAGACCGCCGAAACTATATGATATGCAGGATATGCTAAGCGAAATCAGATGAGGGAGATTAAATTTTCCGATAAATTAAAGAAGCTTCCGCCGTATCTTTTTGCTGAGATAGATAAGGCGAAAAGGCAGGCAAGGGCAAAAAGCCGTGATATTGTAGATTTGGGAGTAGGTGATCCCGATTTGCCAACGCCATCTCATATAATCGAAGCGCTTTACAAAGCGGCGCTCGACCCAAATAATCATCATTACGCTTTAGATAGCGGTATGCCCCAACTTCGCCAGGCGATTGCAAAATGGTATCGCAAAAGGTTCAAAGTGGAATTAGAACCCGAGGCAGAGATACTACCTCTTATCGGTTCAAAAGAAGGCATTGCCCATATTCCGCTTGCGTTCGTAAACTCAGGCGATTATGTTTTAGTGCCCGATCCATGTTATCCGCCTTATCGAAATGGCACGATATTCGCTGGTGGAGTACCTTATTCAATGCCACTTCTGGCTGAGTGTGATTTTTTGCCCGATCTGTCTAAGGTTAAAAAAGATATTTTGAAGAAGACGAAGCTTATGTTCTTAAATTATCCGAATAATCCGACAGGTGCAGTGGCGGATGAGGAGTTCTATAAAAAAGCGGTCGATTTCGCTCATAAAAATAATGTCTTGATCTGCCACGACGCCGCTTATTCAGAGATATCATTTGATGGATATCGTCCGATGAGCATCCTTGAATTAGACGGCGCAAAAGATGTTGGGATAGAATTTCACTCGCTTTCGAAGGCATATAATATGACGGGCTGGAGGATCGGTTGGGCTTGCGGCAACAGAAGAGCGATCGAAGGTTTAGCAAAGGTAAAATCGAATATAGATTCGGGAATTTTTCAAGCGATTCAGTTAGCGGGGATTTCTGCTTTGGAAGGTTCCCAAACATCTATAAAACAGACAAATCGGATTTACAAAGAGAGGCGAGATGCCTTGGTCAATGGATTAAATTCACTTGGTTGGAGAGCCTCGCGTCCTAAAGCGACTTTTTATGTTTGGGTAAAAACCTTGCCCGGCTATAACTCGACAAACCTTGCCAAGGCATTATTAGAGAGGGCCGATATAATCGTAACGCCCGGAGTTGGTTTTGGAAAATACGGCGAGGGCTATATCCGCATGGCTTTGACCGTCCCAAAAGATAGGATAAAAGTCGCAATCCAAAGGGTTAAGAAGTTTTTAAAGTGAAGGCGTTTATCGGGCTTGGCTCTAATTTAGGGGACAGGCGAAAGAATATTGAAAGGGCGATAGAGGAACTAAGACGTTCCAAGTTGGTCAAGATAATAAAGATCTCTAATCTTTATGAAACTGAACCTATCGGCGGCCCTGTGCAAGATAAATTTTTAAATGGCGTCGCAGAGATCGAAACGAAGACTACTCCGAGGGCGTTATTGGCTCTATTAAAGATAATCGAAAATGAGGTTGGGCGCAGTCCCTCTGATATTAAATGGGGACCGAGAGAAATCGATCTGGATATCTTATTGTGCGACGATTTAGTGATAGATGAGTCCGATTTAAAGGTCCCACATCCATTGCTACACTTAAGGGATTTTGTACTAGAGCCATTTTGCGAAATAGCCCCCCATGTTATGCATCCCATTTTAAAGAAGAATGTAGCGGAATTATTTTCCAAATTAAAATCAAACACAGAGCAGTGAAAGTCATACGTTCCATCAAAGGTATCCGAGAAACGCTAAATCGGCAGAGAAAAAAAGGACGCGTGATTGGTTTTGTTCCGACGATGGGATATTTACATGAAGGTCACCTTTCACTTATAAGACGTGCGCGAGAAGATACGGATACCGTTGTGGTAAGCATATTTGTAAATCCAACGCAGTTCGGACAGAGGGAAGATTATAAAGAATATCCCAGGGATTTAAAGATGGACTCGAACCTATGCAGAAATGAGGGGGTCGACTACATCTTTTATCCGACGGTAAAGTCCATGTATCCGAAAGGATATTCAACTTACGTTTCAGTCGAAGGTTTGACAGAGAATCTCTGCGGCAAATTCAGGCCCGGACATTTCAGGGGGGTTACAACAGTAGTTACTAAACTATTCAATATCGTAAAGCCCGATGTCGCCTACTTTGGGCAAAAGGATGCACAGCAAGCAATTGTAATTAAGCAAATGGCAGACGATTTGAACATGGGCATTAAGATAAAAGTCATGCCAATTGTAAGGGAAAGTGACGACTTAGCTATGTCCTCGCGTAATATCTATCTTTCTCCCGACGAAAGGAAAGCGGCCTCGACGATATATCGGTCTTTACAATTGGCAAGGGATTTGGTAAAATTAGGTAAAAGAGATACGAGGTATATCATAAGAGAGATGAGGAAGATGTTATCCTCCGTCGCCACAAAGATAGATTACATATCCGTAGTCGATCCCAAAACTTTAAAAGATGTTAAAAAAATAGAGGGCAAGGCCCTTATTGCGTTGGCGATTTGGATTGGGAAGACGCGCTTGATAGATAATATAAAAAGTAAGAGGTTAAAATGTTGAGGACGCTTTTAAAATCTAAGATTCACGGCGCTACCGTAACAGAGGCGAATTTAAAATATACCGGCTCCATCACAATCGACGGAAAATTATTAAAGGTCGCTGATATTTTGCCTGGAGAACGGGTGCAAATCGTAAATTTAAACAACGGCTCACGAGTCGAAACTTATGCAATGGGAGGCAAAACTGGTTCAGGCACAATTTGCATGAATGGCGCAGCTGCGCGCTGGGCACAAAAGGGAGATACTATAATCATTATTTCTTATTGCGAAGTCGATGATGCAGAAGCAAAGGCAATTAAGCCTAAGTTGGTATTTGTCGACGCTAGAAATAGGATAAAGAGCATAAAACATGCCTGAAGAGCTTACGAATTCAGATAAAATATATAACCTGGAACTCAAAGAGAAAATCCTTAAGTTAAAAAAAGAGCAAAAGGCAGTGATCATCGCCCATAATTATCAGCGCGATGAAGTTCAGGAAATAGCCGATATAACCGGCGATTCGCTCGCTTTAAGCCAAGCGGCGGTTAGAACCGATGCGGATGTTATTATATTCTGCGGCGTTATGTTTATGGCAGAGACAGCCGCGATATTAAATCCGGATAAGATAGTCCTTCTTCCTGTAATTGAAGCAGGATGTCCTTTAGCGGATATGGTTACCGCTGAGAAGTTAAAGGCTAAGAAAGCGGAATATCCTGATGCGGCGGTAGTATGTTATGTGAATTCATCTGCGAGGGTTAAGGCGGAGTGCGATATATGCTGTACTTCATCTAATGCAGTTGAAGTTGTAAAATCGTTAAAGGATTACAAGCGGATAATCTTTGTCCCTGATAGAAATCTCGCCAATTATATTCAAACTCAAATCCCGGATAAGGAGATAATCCCCTGGAAGGGGTTCTGTCCTACTCACATAAGAGTTCAAGAAGAAGATATAATCGAAGCTAGAAAAATTCATCCCGAAGCTGAATTTATTGCGCATCCTGAATGCGAGCCGGAAGTATTGGCATTGGCAGACCACATATGTTCGACCGGCGGGATGTTTAAATATATTAAAGCATCGAAGTCGAAGAAGTTTATCATCGGCACCGAATCTGGGATGCTTTGTCGTTTGAGGAAAGAGAATCCAGATAAGGAATTTTTTCTTGCTACCGAACACCTTATCTGTCCGAGTATGAAATTGACGACCTTAGGTTGGGTTGCTCACTCATTGGAAGCGATGGTCCATAGGATAGTGGTGCCTGAGGATGTGAGGGCAAAGGCAAAACTTGCATTGGACAGAATGCTTGCGGTCTCGGGAGAGAAACCTCAAGCAGCATATGCAGGATATTGAAAATCCGCCTTGAGGAGGATTAAGCCTTAGATGCTTCGTATTGGAATTATCGGTTGCGGCACGATCGGCGCCAAATTAGCTAAATATATCGACGGCAATTTAAAAAATAAGGCAAAATTACTTGCTCTTTGTGATATAGATGAGAAAAAAGCAAATGCTTTAGCGAATGCGTTGAAGTCTAAGCCGAAGGTAAAAGCGGCCGGCGCATTGATAAATTGCGTTGATTTGGTTATCGAAGCCGCCGCGGCAAAAGTCTCTTATGAAATTGCTAAGCAAGCAATAAGTGCCGGTAAAGATGTAATGATTATGAGCACGGGAGGTTTGCTGCAAGGTTTTAAGTCGCTCTTTGAATTAGCGGAGAAAAAAGAGTGTAAAATATATTTGCCGAGCGGAGCTCTGTGCGGGCTGGATGGATTAAAGGGCGCGAAGTACTCGGCGATAAAAAAGGTGACGCTTACTACAAAAAAACCGCCTTTAGGGTTTAAAGGGGCTCCATATGTTGTCAAGAGAAAGATAGCCCTCGATAAAATAAGGTCAGAGGAAGTCCTCTTTGAGGGAAATGCTTTAGATGCAATAGAAGGTTTCCCGGCGAATATAAATGTTGCTGCTACTTTGGGCCTTTGTGGTATAGGTTCAAAAAAGACGAAGGTGAAGATAATCGCATCGCCAAAGTTAAATAGAAATATCCACGAAGTCGAGGTCGAAGGCGAATTTGGCAAGTTGGTTGCGAGGACGGAAAATGTACCATCTCCAGAAAATCCCAAGACGAGCTATTTGGCGATACTTTCTGCTATTGCGACGCTAAATGGGATTTTGGAGCACGTAAAAATCGGAACATAAGCATTTTAAGAGAGGAGGTGAAGGAAAGTGTCAGAGAAAGTAACGAAGGCCGGGATTAAACGAGCGAAAGGTTATTTATATTACATCGACAAGAAGGGCGACATCTCCCGTGCTAAAATGGCAAGGGGCGGGAAGAAAGGCGGACATCCCGAGAAGGTGAAAAAACTAGGGCTAAAGAGAGTAAAGGGTTATCTATACTTCATCGATAAGAAGGGTGATGTTTCAAGAGCGAAGATGAAGAGAGGCAGAAGGTAAGTTTCGTTAAAACATAGGAAAATATAAACCACGAGATTAACACGAGATAATCTGTGAGATCTGTGGTTACAGTATTTTCCCGATAGTTTTGAATTCGTCGTCTTAAAAGCAGCGGAGCTTAATTTTAGCTCCGCTTGACTTTTTAGCGGAATCATATCTAAAAAATGAGCAAAGAGCGGATAATTATAAATGGCGCACGGGTACATAATCTTAAAAATATAAATTTAAGATTACCCAGAGGTGCGCTTATAGTTTTTACAGGAATATCCGGTTCGGGTAAGTCCTCGCTTGCATTTGACACCATTTATGCTGAAGGTCAGAGAAGGTATGTCGAAAGCCTCTCCGCTTATGCCCGCCAATTTCTCGAACAATTACAAAAACCGGATTGCGATTATATCGAAGGTATGTCGCCTGCGATTTCAATTGAGCAGAGGACAGCTGGTTCAAATCCGCGCTCTACAGTTGGGACGACGACCGAAATCTACGATTATCTAAGAGTCCTCTTTGCACGCGTAGCCATTCCCCATTGTTACGGGTGTGGAAAGAAAATTACGCGTCAGACGTCCCAGGAGATAGTCGATAGAATCCTTGCATTGCCAGAGGGCGAAAATATCTTGGTCTTGGCGCCTAAGGTTAGAGGAAGGAAGGGCGAATATAGAGAGGTTTTTAAGGAGGCGCAACGCGATGGCTTTACAAGGGCGCGCGTCGATGGGAAATTGGCGGAGTTGGACAAAGCAATAAAATTAGACAAGGACAAAAAACACACAATTGAAGTAGCGGTCGATAGGCTTAATATCGGCCCTAAAATTCGCAGGAGACTTACCGACTCAGTTGAAACAGCGCTTAAAGTCGGCCAAGGCGTATTAGTTATCAGTGGCAAATCAGACCATCTGTTTAGCGAATTATATGCCTGCGTTGAATGCGGGATCAGTTACGAAGAACCATCTCCTAGGATCTTCTCTTTTAATTCGCCTTATGGAGCGTGTTCAGATTGTAATGGATTAGGGACGAAACTCGAGATAGACCCAGATTTAGTAATACCCGATAAAACAAAGCCAGTTATCGATGCGATTGAACCTTGGAGACGTGGCGGGCGCGGATATCTTCTATATTATCGCGGGCTTTTAAGGGAAGTAGCAAATTATTACGACTTTGATTTGGATACGCCGTTTAATAAATTAGATAGGAAGATTCGCGAAATTATTTTGTACGGCTCCGAAGCTCAAGTTTGGGGCAGAAATTACGAGGGTGTAATTCCTCATTTGGAGAGATTATTCCATGAGACCGAATCCGAATATGTCAAAGAGGAAGTTAATAAATATATGTCGGTGTTGCCTTGTCCTAAATGTAATGGTGCTAGGCTCAAGCCTGAATCGCTCGCATTTACAATTTGTGGAAAATCTATTTGTGAAATAACTAAGATGCCGGTTAAAGAGGCGAAAGGTTTTTTTACGGATTTAGATTTAAGCGAAAAAGAGTTGACGATAGCTCGTCAGCCGCTCAAGGAGATTTTATCGAGATTACAATTTATGGTCGATGTGGGATTGGACTATTTGACGCTTGATAGGACAAGCGCAACGCTATCAGGCGGAGAGGCACAGCGGATTCGGCTGGCTACCCAAATTGGTTCGGGATTGGTCGGCGTGGTCTATATTTTAGATGAACCTTCGATCGGGCTTCATCAGCGAGACAATGCGAAATTGCTCGAATCTTTAAAGGCGCTAAGGGATTTAGGAAATACCTTAATCGTCGTTGAGCATGATGAAGCGACTATAAGGAGCGCAGATTACATTGTAGATTTAGGTCCGGGTGCAGGAAAACACGGGGGCGAAGTAGTTTATGCGGGATCGATAGGTGGATTATTAAGATGTAGGGATTCTTTAACCGGAAGATATTTAAGGGGCGAAGTCAAAATTGAACTGCCGAGTAAAAGGAGACAGGTTAACGGTAGAAAATATTTAGAGATAAAAGGCGCATGCGAACATAATTTAAAGAATATAGATGTAAAGATACCGTTGGGCATTTTTGTCTGCGTAACTGGAGTTTCGGGCTCTGGGAAGTCGACCTTGATAGATGAGATTTTATATAGGGCGCTTGCACAGGTATTTTACAAATCCAAAAAAAAGCCAGGCCTACACGATAAAATACTTGGAACCGAATATATCGACAAAGTAATTGTGATTGACCAGTCTCCTATAGGCAGAACTCCTCGCTCAAATCCAGCAACATATACAGGCATTTTTACTCCAATACGAGAATTGTTCAGCCAACTGCCTGAGGCGAGGATGAGGGGGTATAAACCCGGAAGGTTCAGTTTCAACGTAAAGGGTGGACGGTGCGAGGCCTGTCAGGGCGACGGCGTTATAAAGGTAGAGATGCATTTTCTGCCGGACGTGTATGTTACTTGTGAAGTCTGCCGGGGTGCGCGATTCAACCTTCAGACCCTGGAAGTAAAATATAAGGGCTATTCCATAACCGATGTTTTGAATATGTCGGTTGAAGAGGCGCTTAATCTTTTTGAGAATATACCGAGGGTAAAGGAAAAATTACAGACATTAAACGACGTCGGTTTAGGCTATATTGAACTTGGTCAATCTGCGACTACGCTTTCAGGCGGCGAGGCGCAAAGGGTAAAGCTTGCAACGGAGTTATCGAAGCGCTCAACGGGTCGGACATTCTATATTTTAGATGAACCTACCACAGGGCTTCATTTCGCCGATATAGATAAACTATTGAAAGTGCTTCATGCGTTAGTTGACCAAGGAAATACGGTTTTGGTCATAGAACATAACCTCGATGTTATAAAGACAGCCGATTATATAATCGATTTGGGGCCTAAGGGGGGTGAACGTGGAGGCGAGGTAGTTGCTGCGGACACGCCCGAAGGCATTGTAAATATCAGAAGCTCCTATACCGGCGTCTACCTTAAGAAGGTCTTGCAGAAATAAGTTCTTCGTGATATATTAAAATATAATGTTTAGGAGTATTTTAGCTTATATTTTTATTTCTTCCCTTCTGTTGCAATCTATAAGTTATGCAGCACGCACGCTTGAGGAAGAGGATTTCCTTTTAGCGAAGAAGGCGTTTGAGGATGAATTCTACGATATCTCACAGGAACAACTCGGACGTTTCTTAAGGAACTATCCTCAAAGCAAATATAAGGATGAAGTCCATCTTCTTCTGGGGAGATGTTATTATCACCAGGAAAAATATGCGCAAGCGCTATATGAATTCGATTTGGTTTTAGCATCTGCGTCCGCTAGCAGGCTTTATGACGAAGCAGCGTATTGGTCAGCGGAAGTTTATTTTAAAGGCAATGATTTTAAGCAAACGTTAAATCAATACGAGATGATAATAGAGAAATTTCCAGATTCTAAATATTTGATATACGCTTACTATTCCAAGGGCTGGTGTTACTACGAGATAGGAGATTATAATTCCGCTATAGAATCTCTAAACGTTTTTATGGCTAAATACCCCAACGATAATTTAGTTCCCGAGGCAAAATTTAAGATAGGGCAGTCCTTGTACAAATCAAAAAGGTTCGACGAAGCTAAATTATCGTTGGAGGATTTTTTAAAGTCGTATCACGTCTCAAAGAAATCGCCGGATGCCTATTTTTTATTAGGGGAGGTCAATTACGCACTTAGGGACTACGCGTTCGCGGTTGAGAATTACTCAAAGGCCCTAGAAATAAATCCAAAGGCGATATGGGCGCCTTATGCGCTGTACGGCAAAAGTTGGGCAAATTTTAAGGCGAATAAATACGAAGAGGCGCTTGATGCGTTTTTAGGCTTTCACCGAGATTATCCAAACGACCCCTTAATTGATTCCGTAATATTTGGTATCGGCCGGTGCTATTCATTTCTTCGAGATTATGAGGACGCCGTTTTAAGATACGACGAAATTATCCTAAAATTCCAAAATTCGAACTATATCGACGATGCCTACCTGTGGAAGGGGGATTGCTTATATAGTTTGGGAAAATACGAGGAAGCAGAAGCATTTTATCAAGAGGCGATAGCGAAATTTCCAGCTTCGGATTTATTAGAACAATTTCAATATAATTTAGGTTGGACTTTAATTCGAACGCGAAAATATCAAGGTGCGATTTCCCATTTTCAGGAGGCAGTTAAGGCATCTACCGATAGGGATTTAAAGGCGAGCGCTTTCTCAAGGATTGGCGATATCTTTTTGGACATAAAAGATTACCAGAAAGCAAAGGAAGCATACGACGAAGTTTTAGCGAATTACCGAGATTTTGTAAATTGCGATTACGCTCAATATCAATTGGGCGTTACGTTGTTTAGGATGGCAAATTACGACGGAGCGATACTTGCTTTTCAAAGCTTAATCGGCAATTTCCCTAATTCAAAACTTAAAGAACAGGCACAAGAACAATTGGGTTTATCATATTTTCGCAGAGGCGATTATCAAATGGCTGCGGAGGCTTTCCAAAAAGTCGTCTCAAATTATCCTCAGAGCAGTTTAATCCCTGAGGCATCTTTTTTAGTGGGAAATTGTCTATTTAATCTAAGGCAATATGAAGACGCTATCTTGGCTTTCAATAAAGTCATAAAAGATTATCCTAACTCTGAGTACGCTCCTCTAAGCGTCTACGAAGTTGGCTGGTGTCATTATCGATTGGGAAAGGAAAAAGAGGCGCTATCGCAGTTCGAAAATTATATAGCTAAATATCCAAAATCGGAGATTACGGACGATGTGAAATTTTGGCTCGGGCAATATCATTTTAATAAAAAACAATATGCAAAAGCAAAGAGCTATTTCGATTTAGTCCTTGCGGATTCTCCAAATAGCGAAGTAGCGGATGATGCCGAATATTGGTTGGCGTTCATAATATATAAGGAGGGTAATCTGAACAGCGCTATAAAACAATTCAAACACGTAATTGAGGCGTACCCTAATTCGCAATTGGCGATTGACAGCACAATTAAAATAGGCGATATACTTGCACAGTGCGGTAAGGACGATGATGCGATAAAGGAGTTGAAAGTTATCATCGAGAGATATCCGAATACCCAATTTGAGAAAGTAGCTAATAAAAGGATAGGGGATATTTTGAAGGAAAAGAAATTATACAACGCTGCGATAGAAAAGTACCGTCTTGCTATAACGGAAAGCCAGAGCGATTTCAACGCCGAAACGCAATTTTTAATTGCAGCATGCTATGAGGAATTGGGTGATATTGATCAGGCGTTAGCTGAGTATCTAAAGGTAAAGTACCTATACCTGGAGATAGCCTATTGGTCGATGCGCGCTGAGTTGCGCGCTGCCTACCTTCTTGAAGGAAAGGAACGTTGGGACGAGGCAAAGAAGATTTACGAGGAGATGGTAAAGGCTGACTACGAAGAAGCAAAATACGCAAGGGAACGGCTAGAATGGATAACAAACCACGTAGTTATAAAAGCAAAGGGGGCAAGGTAAGATGTTAGAATGGATTATTAAAGGCGGACCTGTTATGATTCCAATTTTATTGTGTTCCATTTTAGCTTTCGCTATCATAATCGAAAGGTTTGTATATTTACAAAAGGCAAAGATAGATACAAAGAAATTTATGGATGATATTTCGACCTCGTTAAAGAGAAATCGCATAATGGAAGCGATAGATATGTGCGAACAGACCCCGGGTCCGATCGCCAATATTTTGAAGTCGGGTATTTTAAAACACGATAGAACTCGCCATGAGATCAGGGAGGCGATAGAGGATGGGGGTTTACATGAGATACCAAAATTAGAAAAAAACGTAGGGCTGCTGGCTACCATTGCTCACATAAGTCCATTATTAGGACTTCTGGGAACTGTAACTGGAATGGTCAGGGCCTTTCAAATTGTCCAAGAGAAGTCAACAACCCTAAATCCGGTCAGCCCGGCAGATTTGGCTGGAGGAATTTGGGAGGCGCTCATTACAACGGTCGCCGGCTTAATAGTTGCTATACCGACCTTAGCCGCGTATAATTATTTCGTAAGCCGAGTTAACAATTTCATCCTTGAGATAGAAATGAGCGCGACGGACCTTATAAATATCTTATCCGAGAAGAAGGGTGAATAGATGAGATTTAAGCGTGGGCGTTTAAAGCTTGAGGTTGGCGAATATCTAGATATAGCGCCATTAATAGACATCGTCTTTTTACTTTTGATCTTCTTTTTGTTGACTTGGAATTTTTTAGCTCAGTCACAGGCTGGAATAAAAGTTAATTTACCCAAGGCGGTTACCTCTGAGGCAGTAGCGGAGGAATCCTTGATCATAAGCATTACCAGTGAGAACCTGATCTATTTTAATGATAAAATAGTTACTTCAAAAGAGCTCGCTTCAAAATTGGAAGGTTTATCACTAAGGAAGAAATCTTTATTAATAAAAGCCGATAGAAGGGCATCGCTGGGTAGGGTTGTGGAGGTTTGGGATATATGCAGGAACGTGGGGATTTCGCAAGTGAATATAGCTACCACGCAGACCAAGGAATAGGACGTTACGCTTTCAGTTACGCGCTGCTAGCTTCGTTTATTTGGCATCTATTTTGGATATTCTCCGTGACGATATTTGTAACTCCAGCAACATTTACTAAAATCCTGACTTCTAACGTCACGTTTCTCGGGGGTATTTTAGATGAGAGTTCGATTTCGACGTATGAAAGGGAAAGGCCAGCTGAGATTTTTGGAAGAACAGAAATTAACCGTCTGCCGTTGTCGGAGATCGACGATGTATATATGGCTCGAAATGCAGATATAAATTATATCGAAGGACCGATATTTAAGAGCGAATTCGATATGCTAAAAGAGAAGGAAATTAAACTAACCGCAAAGGGTGAACTTACAGGTATTAAGCAGATTCCCCTTAAGTCATTTGACAAGGTCAAAGTTACTTATAAGGCATATCCATTACAGATTAAAGGGCCTGTCAGATTTAGGGAGGTTATTTATAAACCCGACTTACCGAGTTATCTTCGATGGGACGAAGAGTTGGGAGTCGATTTGGACCGCCTCGGGGATTCGTTTGAGATGGAACTGAAATTCTGGGTTTCTCCCGAAGGCAAAGTTGAATTGGTTGAAAGGTTTTCTTCAGCCGGCCATCCTACTGTGGATCTTGTGGGCATAAGATATTTAAAGGGCTGGCGATTTGCTCCGCTTGCGGTTAGCGGCTCTAAGGATGAGCAGTGGGGGATTATAAAATTGAATTTTAGTCTGACAAAAGAGTTAAAGTGAGATGATTAAGCTTGAGTTTTCGTTAGCGATAACTTTATATATATTTCTTACGACTATAGCATTGCTTTTTTATTGGGTGTTTTTTGAAAAATCGAAGTATTTTAAGGACCATTCTTCATCGGACAGATATGTCTGGCAATGTTCTATATGTACCCATTTTTATATCGATAGCAAACACTCAACCCTTTCGGTCTGTCCCAGGTGCGGAAGTTATAATGAAAAACAGTCTGCTTCTTATCAAAAGGAGGTGAAGGGATGATTACGGAAATTGGTATAACCGCTGGCGAGATTTGGCATTATTTGGATGAATATGGACAAGTTAATCTTTCGCAATTGACCTCCGGCATAGATAAGCCGCGCGATGTAATACTTATGAGTTTAGGTTGGTTGGCGAGAGAAGGACATGTTATTTTGGAAGGCGAAAAAGATTATAAGATATATCTTCGAAGATAAGTTTGGAAGGTGGTTTAAATATCGTACGGATTGTCTATTCCGAAAAATATCATGTAGATATAGGATCGCATGTATTTCCTACCTTAAAATACCGCCTTACTTATGAAACGCTATTAAGGGAAAGTTTTTCGCCACAGGTTTTTGTCACTCCAGATGCCGCTTCTGATGAGGACATCCTTTTAGTTCACACGGAAGAATATATAAATAAATTGAAGTCCGGCAAACTTACGCCACAGGAGATATTAACTATGGAAGTGCCTTATTCAAAGGCACTAGTTCAAGGCTCCTGGATATGTGTTGGCGGAACGATTTTAGCATCTCAGTTAGCGCTTAAGGATATGGTGGGGCTTCATATCGGGGGCGGTTTTCATCACGCTTTTCCAGATCATGGTGAGGGATTTTGCGTATTAAACGATATCGCGATTGCAATCAAGCGACTTAAAAAAGACGGCGCGATAAATAAGGCATTAGTTATAGATTGCGATCTTCATCACGGCAACGGCACAGCGTTTATATTTGCAAAAGATAGAGATGTATTCACATTCTCAATTCACCAGGAGTACAATTACCCTGCCGTTAAGCCGCCGAGCAAACTTGATATCGGATTGGAAGACGGCGTTGGTGACGATGAATATTTAGAGCATCTTAAAAGACATATTCCGAAGGTGATAGACGAATTCAAACCCGATTTTATAATTTATGTCGCAGGCGCTGACCCTTACGAACATGACCAGTTGGGCGGTTTGGCTTTGACGATAAATGGATTAAAAGAGCGGGATAAGTTGATTTTTGGCTTGGCGCACGAGAAAAGGATTCCAATAGCGTGTGTGTTAGCAGGCGGCTATGCGGTCGATATTAAAGATACGGTAGAGATACATACGAACACGATAAAAGTTGGCTGCGATGTCTTTAATCAATGATTATTTTTACGTTTTTCGCTTTCGCCGCACCGCTCGAAAAACTTCAAAGATTCATTTGTAAAGGAGGAGTCGATGAATTATCTTGTCGTTTTTATTACGGCCGCAAATAAGGACGAGGCAAGAAAGATAGCTCGTAGTTTAGTTGCGAAAAGATTAGTTGCGTGCGTAAATATCGTTCCAGCTATTGAGTCTATCTTTACTTGGAAAGGCAAGCTCGAAGTTGCTAAAGAGGTCCTATTGATTGCGAAGACAAAAGCAGAACTATTTTCGAAGGTCGAGAGGTGTGTAAAGAGGTTGCATTCTTATGAATGTCCCGAAATCATCGCATTTGAAATTGCTAAAGGAAATAAAGATTACTTAAGATGGGTCGAAGGGACGACGTTGTGAGCGATTTCGATTCTAGGGTTGAGTTAAGTTATAAGTTGCTTGAAAGTTGTAGGGTTTGTCCTCGCAAATGTGGCGTAAATCGCTTAAAGGATGAACGCGGCGTCTGCGGGATGGGAAAGGATTTAATGATTTCCAGTTATGGGCCGCACTTTGGCGAGGAGCCGGAGCTAGTTGGAAGGGGTGGTTCCGGAACGATATTTTTAAGCGGCTGTAACTTAGGATGTATGTTTTGTCAGAACTATACCATAAGCCATTTTAAAGATGGTGAAATTGTAGCGAAGGAAAAGTTCATCGATATAATGTTTGTATTGGAGGATATGGGTTGTCATAATATAAATTTTGTTACGCCGACTCATTTTGGCCCACAGATTTTAGAGGCGATTATTGAATCGAAGAAGAAAGGGTTACGCCTGCCCATCGTATATAATTGCGGCGGATATGAATCGCTTGAGATGGTAAGATTATTTGATGGGTTGATCGAAATATATATGCCCGATTTTAAGTATTCCGGCTCAAAAGTAGCAAAAGAACTTGCTAATGCGCCTGATTATCCCGAAGTTTGCAAGGGCGCTATAAAAGAGATGCATAGGCAAGTAAGGGATTTAGTCATCGATGATGGAATTGCAGTAAGGGGACTTTTGGTCAGGCACTTGGTTATGCCTTATGATTTAGCGGGCACGGATGAGGTTATGCGTTTTTTAGCAGAGGAGATATCGAAAGACACTTACGTAAACATTATGGACCAATATTATCCTGCATATCGGGCCGTTATGCATCCGAAATTGAATCGCAGGATTACCACCGCTGAGTATGATAAAGCGGTAGCCATCGCTCATTCTTATGGGTTACATAGAGGATTTTAACTTTGAAATTTAAGTCTTAGCTTGTGTCCTTCCTTTATTACTCGCTTAAGATAATATGTGGCTAAAGTCATAAACCGGCTTTTGCGCCAAGACATTAAATTTCAAAAAGAAACTTCGATGTGCTGCTCAAGAGCCCTGACCACGGTTACATTTTAAAAAATTTATGGTATAATTAAGTTTTTAAGGGGCTGTAGCTCAGTTGGGAGAGCGCTTGAATCGCACTGCGTTTTTGATGTTTTTTGTAACTTATTGAAATCATTGTAACTATGAACGCCATAAATAAGTTACGGAACTTCTTGTCTTAACTTCTCTTAATAAATTTTAACCATTCTTAATATTAGATGGACACTATTTGGACACCATTAAGAGGGAGAGGGGGGACACAGCGAAATTTCCAAATAAATAT
>JBDRDF010000037.1:0-3463 GCA_043821025.1 Candidatus Omnitrophota bacterium | reverse complement strand
TCATCACCATCCTCTCCGCGTAAACGCCGTTGTTCACAATCAATATCTTTTTGTTCTGGGGTACAGAAGAGACGATCGCAGCTTCAACAGCCGCGGTGCCAGAGCCGCTGAAGAAAACGACTTCGTAAGAATTTTCGATTTCGAATGCCCTTGCTATTTTTCTCCTACAACCCAGAAGTATTTTTGCGAATTCCACTTCGCGATGGCAGATGTCAGGCTTAAGAAGAGCTTCTCTTACTCTTTCTTTTATATTCACTGGCCCTGGCGTTAATAAAATATATTTCTTCATATTTTGCGAATTCTATTTGTTATCTCTACGGGAGAAATATTAACTCTCGACGCTGGAATTTCTGGATCGCGTTCGACTTTTACTAACAAAAAACTTGGGCCGCCTTCCGCAAGGCAATTCTTAAAGACATCCTCAAAATCCTCACCCACTTCTGCCCTATTAACGTTATGGATGCCGCAACTTCTTGCAATGTCAGCTAAATTTATCTCTGCGGAAATGCTCGGTTGGCCGCCGGTTGAATCGTAGCATTCGTTATCGAAGACGACATGAACTAAATTCTTCGGTCTTAGGCGCGCTATCATCGCTAAAATTCCTAAGTTCATTAACAAATTCCCGTCGCCATCAAAGATGACTATCTTCTTCTCGGGCCTCGCTAAAGCGAGCCCAAGACCGATAGAAGATGCCTGGCCCATTGAACCGAGCATATAAAAATTTTGTGGCCTATCATCTATATTGAAGGCATCACGAGAAATGTATCCGTTAGCGCAAATTAAAAACTCATCCTTAAGCAAAGGCATTAGTTTCGCTATGGCGTCTCGCATATTCATTCAAGCGTATCCTCTTTTATAAAGAGGCAATAAGGTTTGCCTCTTTCTATATATTGATTTGCTTCACGGAGTGTGTCTTTTAAGTTTTCCTTCTCACAAACTTTGGTCGGAATCTCAAAAGTAGCGGTTAGTTCGACACAATGCCTACCCATTACCAAATGCTCAGGGGCATCCTTGCCTTTGAAGCCTCTGTAACTTACCAACAAAAGAACCGGTATGTCATAAATCAAATTTAAGCTCGACAGCACATTAAGGGAATATCCCAATCCTGAATTCTGCATCAAAACGCAAGGTTTTTTACCTCCCAAATATGCACCAGTTGCCAGCCCTATCGCAGTATCCTCCCTCACGGATGGGGTATAGTCCTTATCAAGTGCCTCGATAATCCCTGCAAGAATAGAACAAGGAACTCCAGTAAAGAAATCAAATCCTAATCGCTTAAGTTCGTCCTTAAATGCTTCTGCATTCATCTCTTATTATCCATTAAAATCGCTTCGAAGAAATTTTTTGTAAATAATCGACGATATCTCGTCTTCTAAGTCGCGCAAGAACTTAAGTTCCATATCTGCCCTCTGATATTCGTTTACATCCATATACCTTAAAAAATCCCTTACCCCCATATCGACGATTTCATATGGAATGGCGGGCTCTCCCATTTCGCCCAACCTTATAATCATCGCTTTCATTAAGGCCTCTGGTCTAAGTGCCGTATTCCACACTTTGCTTGCCGCTATAGCCTTACGGAATGGAACGATATTCTCTGGTTTATAGAAATCCCCTCTAAATTTCATATAATCTATTTTGGACCAAAACTCCCATTGCGCCGAACAGTAAGAACAACTCGGTAGAAATAGCTGGACGGGGTTGTTATAGGTGTCAAAAAAGGTATGCGACAAAAGACTTACTGCGGCGGAAGTTTTGTCGGTCGATATCTCCTTAACCCGCTCGTCTCCAACTACGTCCCTAGCATCGTCTAAGAGCTTTAAAAACTCAGGCGTCTCTTCCCCGATGCGTTTAAACGCATATATCTTTTTTTCTATCTTCCTTCTTTTAATAGTATCGGAAGAGGGCGTCTCATTAAACTCCTTTTCCAACTGGCTTGCCTTACCTGAAATAAATTGCTCCAACGCTTTAAAATCTCTCTTTAACACCTCAGGCCTCTTGAAAAGCTCCAGCGTCACATCCAAAAAATCCGGCTGATTTTCGAGTATATGAGCATAGACCCTGTGAAAATGTGCCGGTTTCTGGTCTATTACTGGAATCACAGAATATATTGCGGCACCGAGATCTAATTTGCTCGACTCGAGTAGTTTAGCCGCCAAAACCATATGCGTTCCCCAATCCATATTAAACTCCTTTTAAAAAAATTGCCACCTCAAGGTCTTTAAAGTATCCCGCAGGGAACCTCCTGCCAGGGCACAAGTAGGTTCGAATCCGCAATGCACAGTGCATTCTTTACAGCGAGGGTCGGTTCCCATTGGCCCATATCGGTTCCAATCCGTTTCATCGATTAACTCTCTATATGTGGCGAAATGTCTATCCGCCATCTGATAGCAAGGTGAACGCCATCCATGGGGGTTACGAGTCGGAATTGCCCAAGGTGAGCATTTTAGTGAACGCTTGCCTTGTATAAATTCAATATACAACGGTGAATTTAAAAACCTATATTTTTGAAATTCAGGTTCTAATATTTTAAAAAAATCGGCTGCCTTTTCTCTGTTCAAAAATAACCCTTCCTCTACACGGACATATTCGTATGCTGGTGAGATTAAAAAACCATCGACACCTAATTCGCTTAAATTTTTAAATAGAACCTTTACTTCTTCGGGGCCTGTCTGATTATAAATAGTGGTATTAGTACAAACAAAGAATCCCTTCGCCTTTGCAATTTTTATTGCTTCTATCGCTCTTTCGTAGGCGCCATTGAGTCCTGTAATCGCATCGTGGGTCTTCACTAATCCGTCGATGTGTAAATTTATCATGAAGTGGCCGTTCGTCTTAAACCCATCTATCTTTTCCTTGAGCAAAATACCATTTGTGCAGAGATAAATATACACCCCTTTTTTTGTAAGCGCTTCGACCAATTCAAATATATATGGGTAAACTAACGGCTCCCCACCACAAATCGACACTATTTTAGCGTCGCACTCATCCACCGCATCCAAACACTCTTTAACGCTCAACATCTTATCGGAACCATCGCTATATTCTCGGATACGACCACAACCTTTACAAGATAGATTGCATTTTAATGTGGGCTCGAGCATCAAAACTAAAGTGAGGCGTTCGTTGCCTTTTAGTTTATTCGAAATTATATGAGCGGTTAATCTTACCGTTAAGCCTAAATTAAATCGCATCTGTCACTAACTTAAAGTCAATTCAAGTTCGTTGTGAACCCTTGCGTATTCGGCGATGGCAATCAATGGAAAATAGACCGAATAGAGCTCATATCGCAAATAGCAAACCTTTGGAAAACCCGTGCCGGTAAAATCGAATTCCCTCCAACTACCATCTTCTTGTTGAGTTTCAATAAGAAATTCCATTCCGCGTTTTACCTCATCGCTATCGTAATCGCCACAGGCAAAGAGCGCCAAAAGTGCCCATGCCACCTGCGAAGCTGTCGAGG
>JBDRDF010000036.1:0-2298 GCA_043821025.1 Candidatus Omnitrophota bacterium | reverse complement strand
CTGTAAAGAATGCACTGTGCATTGCGGATTCGAACCTACTTGTGCCCTGGCAGGAGGTTCCTTGCGGGATACTTTAAAGACTTTGAGGTGGCAATTCTTTTAAAAGGAGGTTTATATGGATTGGGGAACGCATATGGTTTTGGCGGCTAAACTACTTGAATCGAGCAAATTAGATCTCGGTGCCGCAATATATTCTGTGATTCCAGTAATAGACCAGAAGCCGGCACATTTTCATCGGGTCTATGCTCACATACTTGAAAATCAACCGGATTTTTTGGATGTGACGCTGGAGCTTTTCAAGAGGCCTGAGGTGTTAAAGAGAGATTTTAAAGCGTTGGAGCAATTTATTTCAGGTAAGGCAAGCCAGTTGGAAAAGGAGTTCAATGAGACGCCCTCTTCCGATACTATTAAAAGAAGGAGGATAGAAAAGAGGATCTATGCATTTAAGCGCATTGGAGAAGAGACGCCCGAGTTCCTCAAGCTTTTAGATGACGCGAGGGATGTAGTCGGTGATGCGAGAGTTACGAAGATATCAACCGATAAACTCTCTGCCGCGGTAAGTCTTTTGTCCCACACATTTTTTGATACCTTTAACAATCCCGTCCAGCTATTTCTACCGAATTGTTCTTACTGTTCGGCGCAATGGGAGTTTTGGTCTAAAATAGATTATATGAAATTTAGAGGGGACTTCTATAAACCTGAGAATATCGTTCCATTCCGTAGGGCTATAGCGGCAAGCAAGGTGTGGAATACAGCACTTAAACCAGAGGCCCTAATGAAAGCGATGATTATAAGGTTGGGCGAAATGGGAGAGCCCGCCATTCCATATGAAATCGTCGATATGGGGGTAAGAGATTTTTTAAGGTATATGGATGTAAACGAATATCAGAGGGCAGATATGGAACTTAAGTTCTTGCGCGATTTAGAAGACGAGATATCGTCGATTATTTACAAAGAATTTCTTCGAAGCGATTTTAATAGATAATAAGAGATGAATGCAGAAGCATTTAAGGACGAACTTAAGCGATTAGGATTTGATTTTTTTACAGGCGTACCTTGTTCTATTCTCGCGGGAATTATTAAGGCGTTGGGAGAGGACTATATTTCATCCGTTAGGGAGGATACTGCGATAGGTTTGGCAGCTGGCGCATATTTAGGAGGCAAAAAACCTTGCGTTTTAATGCAAAATTCGGGATTGGGATATTCCCTTAATGTGCTGACGAGCTTAAATTTGATTTATAACATACCGGTCCTTTTGTTGGTAAGTTACAGAGGTTTCAAAGGCAAGGATGCCCCTGAGCATTTGGTGATGGGCAGGCATTGTGTCGAACTAACCGCTACTTTTGAGATTCCGACAAAAGTTTGTGAGAAGGAAAACTTAAAAGACACACTCCGCGAAGCAAATCAATATATAGAAAGAGGCAAACCTTATTGCCTCTTTCTAAAAGAGGATACGCTTAAATGAATATGCGAGACGCCATAGCGCAACTAATGCCTTTACTTAAGGATGAGTTCTTAATCTGTGCTAACGGATACATTTCGCGAGATGCATTCAATACAGACGACAGGCCCCAAAGTTTTTATATGCTCGGCTCAATGGGCCAGGCATCTTCTATCGGTCTTGGGCTCGCTTTAGCGAGGCCCGAGAAGAAGATAGTCATCTTTGATGGCGACGGAAATTTGTTGATGAATTTAGGAATTTTGACGATGATAGCACGCCTAAAACCGAAGAATTTAGTGCACGTCGTCTTCGATAACGAATGCTACGATTCAACCGGTGGACAACCGAGCATTTCCGCCAAGGTAAATTTAGCTGACATCGCAAAGGGTTGTGGTATCCCAAACGTTAATAAAGTAGAATTAGGCGAAAATTTTGCAGGCATTTTTAAAAAGTATCTCACGCAAGGCGGCCCAAGTTTTTTGTTAGTAAAAGTCGAACGCGATCCTTTGGTGAAGGTGCCACGGGTAAATATCTCGCCATCAGATATAACTGAAAGATTTAAAAACGTATGAAAAGATACATATTATTAACTCCTGGACCGGTAACCATAAAAGAGAGAGTAAGAAGGGCATTGCTCAAGCCCGATATCTGTCCACGCGAGGATGAATTTAGCAAAATGCTATTAAGGTATAGAAGAAAAATATCGAAGGCATTTAAAATCGAAAATTCTTACGAAGTCGTTTTCTTCAGCGGCTCTGGCACCGCGGCTGTTGAAGCTGCGATCGTCTCTTCTGTACCCCAGAACAAAAAGATATTGATTGTGAACAACGGCGTTTACGCGGAGAGGATGGTGATGA
>JBDRDF010000035.1:0-21427 GCA_043821025.1 Candidatus Omnitrophota bacterium | reverse complement strand
AGTAATCCAGAAAGAAAAGAAAATAGAAAAATTGCTTAATAACCGTGAATATGTCTTTGTTGTAACCAAGCCAAGATCTTATAAACCCCAGCCGGCGAATCATCCTTGGCATTCATTCAGATTAAAGGGTACCAAGTACTTTAAAAGATTAACATTTGAAAATAGTAAAAAATTAACATCTTGACTTAGTAATAACAGGAAAAGTATGATTTTGTAATCTCCTGAAATTTAAGTCTTAGCTTGTGTCCTTCCTTTATTACTCGCTTTAGATTAAGTGTAGCTGCGTCATAAACCGGCTTTTGCGCCAAGACATTAAATTTCAAAGATATCAAAATAGAGATTTTCGTCTTTTAAGCCGCACGTAGAAGATTCAAGCGGGCTAAGGTTGCCTACAACTTAACCTTAAGGCAGAGCGAGAAGATTCTCCGAGCGAGAAAAACCTCGCTGGGGTTTTTCGAGCGGTGCGGCGAAGACGAAAATCGGCATTTTGATATTTGAGACTTAAATTTCAGGAAAATAAAAACGCCTCTTAACCTTGAAAGATTAAGAGGCGTCTCGTAGAGCTATTTTAAATATCTTATTTCACAACAGCCAGAATATCGTCGAATTCTATTATTAGGTACTCTTTATCGTCAACCTTTATTTCGCTTCCGGAATATTTTCCAAATATAACAGTATCGCCTGATTTTACATCAAGCGGGATTATTTTTCCATTTGGAAGGGTTTTTCCAGGACCGACAGCGATTACCTTTGCTTCCTGAGGTTTTTCTTTCGCCGTATCCGGAAGGACTATTCCGCCTTTTGTTTTATCTTCCGCTTTTAAAACTTCGACGATAACTTTATCTCCGATTGGTTGTAAATTCATGCTTTTTCTCCCTCAATTTTGGATTTTGATTTTTGAATTTTTAATACATCTCTCCGCCATAGCCGCCATGCGGAGGCATTGAAGGTGTCTTCTCTTTTTCTGGAATATCAGTGACCAGAGCTTCTGTGGTTAATAATAAGCCCGCGATAGACGACGCATTCTGAAGCGCTGTTCGGGTAACTTTTGTCGGATCAATTATGCCTGATTCTATCATATCGACGTAATCGGCTTGCAGCACATCGTATCCTACATTTGTTTTCTCATGCCTTACTCGTTCAGCAACAACGGAACCTTCTAGCCCAGCGTTCTCAGCAATTTGTCTTACCGGCTCTTCCAATGCGCGCCTTACAATTTCCATTCCTATATGTTCATCGCCAGTTAATTTTAATTTCTCAAGCCCAGGAACGCATCTTATGAAAGCAACTCCGCCTCCAGGAACGATTCCCTCTTCTACTGCTGCACGGGTTGCATGCAATGCATCTTCAACGCGAGCCTTCTTTTCCTTCATCTCGGTTTCGGTTGCAGCACCGACGTTTATTACCGCAACTCCGCTAGCCAATTTAGCAAGACGTTCCTGCAATTTCTCTTTATCGTAATCGGAATCTGTCTCTTCGATCTGCTTCTTTATTTGAGCGACCCTTCCGTTAATTGCTGATTGTTTTCCCGCACCTTCAACGAGTGTGGTGTTTTCTTTATCGATGGTAACTCGTTTTGCGCGACCTAAATCTTCAAGCGGAATGCTCTCTAATTTTATTCCCAGGTCTTCACTTATTGCGCTGCCACCTGTCAATATAGCGATATCCTCAAGCATCGCTTTTCTTCTATCGCCATAACCTGGAGCCTTTACAGCGCAACAGGAAAAAGTGCCACGCAATTTATTTACAACCAATGTCGCAAGCGCTTCACCCTCAACTTCCTCAGCAATTACCAGTAGCGGCTTACCTGTCCTAGCTATCTTTTCGAGAAGCGGCAGCATATCCTTTAAGACTGAAATCTTTTTTTCATGGATTAGAATATAGGGCTCTTCAAGGATTGCTTCCATCCTTTCCGCATCTGTTACAAAATAAGGCGAGAGATATCCCTGGTCAAATTGCATACCTTCAACAACTTTCAAAGTCGTCTCCGTTGCCTTCGCTTCTTCAACTGTTATAACGCCATCTTTACCAACTTTTTCCATCGCATCAGCAATCAAGTCGCCAATCGCCTTATCATTATTAGCTGCGATTGAAGCTACCTGCGAAATTTCTTTCCTATCCTTTATCGGCTTGGATAATTTCTTTAATTGTTCGATAACTTCTTCTACCGCTTTGTCAATTCCACGTTTCAGAACCATTGGATTAGCCCCGGCAGTTACATTCTTAAGACCTTCTCTGTAAATCGCTTCTGCTAAGAGCGTAGCTGTGGTTGTGCCGTCTCCTGCTGTGTCCGACGTCTTGGTCGCAACTTCCTTCACCATCTCCGCGCCCATATTCTCATACGGTTCTTCGAGTTCTATTTCTTTTGCGACTGTAACGCCATCCTTAGTTATTGTCGGTGAGCCAAATTTTTTATCCAACACCACATTTCGCCCTTTGGGTCCGAGCGTTACTTTTACTGCCCTCGATAATTGTTCCACGCCTCTTAAAATTGCGCGCCTTGCTTCTTCACCAAATTTCAATTGCTTTGCCACTTTTTAATCCCTCCTTTTTATTTGCTTATTTCCATTCTCCTCTAACTATCGCCAAAATATCATCTTCTTTTAGAATCAAAAAATCTTCGCCATTATGATTTATTTCTGTGCCAGAATATTTGCCATATAAAACTGTATCGCCCGCTTTTACTTCCAATGGTTTTACAGTACCGTCTTCGAGCAACCTACCTTTCCCCACAGCTATTACCTTACCCGCTTGGGGTTTCTCTTTTGCTGTATCAGGCAGGACTATGCCGCCTTTCGTCTTCTCTTCTGCCTTCAAGGCCTTTACTAAAATCCTATTTCCTAAAGGCTGAATAGCCATTTAACACCTCCTTAACGCTTTGAGTCTCAATGTACTAGGAAAAAAACGGTCTTAAGTTGGGAATTTTGGCACTCTCAAAGGAAGAGTGCCAAATCTGGGTATATTATATTAAAAAAGTAACCTTTGTCAAGAAAAAAATTTGGGGACGTTCCCTTTGGGGACACCCCAGTTTAAATAGCCTGTCCCTTTTGGGAACGTCCCCATTCGTAAATTATCCTTAGTCCCTGGAAAATCAAATCTGGCTTGACCTTATCTATCGAATTACAGAATTTGGCCATCAAACGTGAATACCCACCGGTTGCAATCACTAATTGTTCACCATATTGTTTCTTTATTTTCCCAATAAGGCCATCGCAAAGTGAGCCAAATCCGTAAAATATCCCACTTTTCATACTACTTACGGTATCTCTGCCTACAAACTCTTTTGGTAGGGATAATTTTATACGAGGTAGAAGTGCTGCTTTTGACGACAAAGCCTCGAGGGAAATTTCGATTCCAGGTATGATAATCCCGCCCAAATATCCTTTTCTCTTAGAAATTACATCGAAAGTAATTGCCGTGCCAAAATCAACAACTATTATAGGATAACCATAGAGTTCTGAAGCTGCTACAGCATTTACTAACCTATCCTGCCCTACCTGCTTTGGATTGCGGTATAAATTTTTTATTGGAGCTTTAATATTTTCACCTAAAACTAAAGGATTTATTTTGAATCTATTTCTTACCAGTTTTTTGATTATAGGCGTTGCCTTTGGCACGACGCTCGATATTATTACGCCATCGATATCTTTTACTGGTTTTAAAACCACGCCTTTCGAAAATATGCTGCTCGTGGGTATTTTCCATGAGGATTTTAACTTTCTTCCTTGAAAAACGCCAAATGCTATCGTCGTATTTCCGATATCGACCGTAAGTAACATTACCGCACCAAGATTACATCTCCGGCAAATACTTTTTCTGTAAAACCGGAGTCGTGACGAATTACAAGGGCGCCGCTTAAATCTAAATCGACGGCATAGCCCTCTAACCTCTTATCTTGACAAACGATCCTTACTCTATTTCCGAGCATAGAGGAAAGATTCCGCCATTCCGAAACTATTTCACCAAAACCTTCCTCTCTGAGTAGAAAATATTGTTCTTCTATTTGTCTTAAAAGTTCTTTGGCCAACTCAACTCGCGAAACAGCATCGCCCAACTCACATTTTAATGAAGCCGCACCTTTCGGAAGCGCTTCTTTGCTTGTATTTACATTTATGCCAATTCCAAGGATTAAATATTTTATAGTATTTACCTCTGCGCTCATTTCGGTCAAAATGCCGCAGACCTTTCGTCCTTCTATTAAAATATCGTTAGGCCATCTAATCAGTGCCGGCAAACCCGTTACTTTTCTTATCGCTTTAGCGACAGCAACGGCCGACATTAAAGTGACCTTTGGAGCCTCGGTCGGCAAGATCTTCGGCCTTAAAATCAACGAAAGATAAATGCCTTTTCCTTTTGGAGATAGCCATTCCCTACCTAATCTGCCTCTTCCTTTTGACTGGCCTTCGCTAAACACCGCTGTGCCTTCAGGGGAGCCTGTTTGTGCAAGGCGATGAGCGATATCCATTGTCGAATCTGTTGTTTCATACGAATATATCTTTTTGCCGATTGATTTTGTGCCCAGCTCGTAGGAGAGTTCTTCTGCGATTAACTTATCGGGTGCAGAAATCAATTTGTACCCTAAGTGCGGCTGCGCAATTATATTATACCCCTCAGCTCTTAATTGCTCGATGTGTTTCCAGATTGCAGAACGCGAAATCTTTAACACATCGCTTAATTCCTCGCCTGAAATGAATTCGCCTTTTGACGTGCGAAATATATGTAAGATTTTATCGTCCATAATTTAAGTTTTTACCTGGACTTTCTTCTTTAACTTAGCAATCTCATCGCGGATAAATGCGGCGTGCTCGAACTGCAAATTCCGGGCGGCTAATTCCATCTCGTATTCTAATTCAGCAACTGCGCGTTCGATATCGTATTCATCCGCTTCAACGCCGACCGCTTCCATTTCAACATCTCGCGCCTCTTCCAACATCTCGATACCTTCCCGAATTGCCTTTTCGATGCTCTTCGGTGTAATGCCGTGCTTTTTATTATATTCTAACTGTAAATTCCGTCTTCGAACTGTCTCCTCGATTGCGCGTTTTAAGGAGCCCGTTAAATTATCAGCGTACATAATTACTTGGCCGTTTATATTTCTTGCAGCTCGTCCTGCAACTTGAATCAAAGAGGTCTCTGACCTTAAGAAGCCCTCTTTGTCCGCATCCAAAACCGCAACCAAAGATACTTCGGGCAAATCCAGGCCTTCCCGCAATAGATTTACTCCAATCAAGCAATCAAATTCGCCGAGTCGTAATTCTTTCAGTATCTTGACCCGCTCAATGGTGTCTATATCCGAATGAATATATTTAACTCGCAGGTTCAACTCCTGCAAATAGGCGCATAAATCTTCCGCCATCCTTTTCGTTAGGGTCGTAACCAAAACTCGTTCCTTTGCCTTTGCGCGTTTACGAATCTGTTCGATTAAATCGTCAATCTGCCCGTCTGTAGATTTTAATATAACCTCTGGGTCAATCAAACCTGTCGGCCTAATCAGTTGTTCAACTGTCCTTCCCTCCGATTTCTCTATTTCATACTGTGAAGGAGTTGCGGAAACGAAGATAATTTGTTTCACCGTACTTTCAAATTCATCGTAGCGTAAAGGCCTATTATCAAGACAGGACGGAAGTCTGAAACCATATTCGACCAAGATCTTTTTACGTGAGCGGTCGCCTTCGTACATTCCCCTTATCTGCGGAACGGTTACATGTGATTCATCTATTATAGTTAAAAGATCGTCTGGAAAATAATCTATTAGGCAGTAGGGCCTTGAACCTGGTTGGCGGTTACTTAAATGACGCGAGTAATTCTCTATTCCGTGACAATATCCGATTTCCCGCAACATCTCCATATCGTATTTTGTGCGCGATTCAAGGCGCTGAGCCTCAAGCGTTTTTCCCTGCGAACGAAAGAAATCTAAACGCTCTTGCAGCTCCTCCTCAATAGATTTAATCGCTCGCTTGATTCTGTCGCCGGATGTTATGAAATGTTTTGCGGGATAAACAGCGATCCTTTCTCTTCTGCCGATTATTTTTCCCGTAATAGGACTGAATTGTTGAATCCTTTGAATCTCATCCCCATAAAACTTGAGCCTAAATGCCTCTTCTTCATATGCTGGAAATACCTCCACGGTATCGCCGCGAACCCTTATCCTGCCGCGCAGAAACTCAATATCATTTCGCTCGTATTGGATATTAATGAACTTCCGCAGGAGCTCATCCCTATCGATTCTTTCTCCTTCTTCAATCGAAACCAGCATCTCTTCATAATCTTCCGGCGAGCCTAAGTTATAAATGCAAGATACGCTCGCGACAATTATCACATCATCGCGGGACATCAAGGACGAAGTTGCGGAAAGGCGCAATCTGTCGAGCCTATCGTTTATCGAAGCGTCCTTTTCGATATAAGTATCTGTTTGAGGGATGTACGCTTCCGGCTGATAATAATCGTAGTAACTTACAAAATATTCAACCGCATTCTCAGGAAAGAACTCTTTAAATTCGCTATAAAGTTGCGCCGCTAAGGTCTTATTATGAGAGATGACCAATGTGGGCTTCTCGATTTTTTCGATAACGCTTGCTATCGTAAATGTCTTGCCTGAGCCAGTTACGCCCAGCAAAGTCTGATATCGCTTACCATTTCTAATTCCATCGATAAGCGCTTTAATCGCTTGCGGCTGGTCACCGCAGGGTTTAAATGGGGAGACTAATTTGAATTTTGCCATATTTTACTTTACTATCTCTAAAGAAAAATCAATTGGTCTTGCGGAATGCGTGAGGGCGCCGATCGAGATCATATCGACTCCAGCTGAGGCGATCTTCTTGACATTTTTTAGATCAACTCCGCCTGAGGCTTCCAGTTGAGTTTTAAGCGCGCGGTTGGTAGTTCGCAACGAATTGCGTAATTTAACGGCCTCCTTTATTTCCCTTACGCTCATATTATCTAACATAATGATATCCGGTTTTGTTTTTATCGCACTTTTAAATTCCCTTAGGTTTGTAACTTCTATTTCTGTTTTTATCCTTTTTCTTTTCGCTCTCGCTACCGCGCTATGCACTATCGGCCATTTATAACTTACAACTTTTAAATGATTGTCTTTAATTAGAATCTGGTCATATAAACCCATCCGGTGATTATAGCCTCCGCCAATGCCAACTGCGTATTTTTCCAGAATCCTTAACCCCGGCGTAGTTTTGCGTGTATCCATAATCTTGGTCCTATATGGCCTTATGGCAGTTACAAATTTCGCGGTTAGAGTAGCAATGCCGGAAAGGCGGCTTAAAAAATTTAAAGCAACTCTCTCGGCGCTTAAAATTGCACGCGCATCCCCTTCTGTATATGCTATAACTTCATTTGCCTTAAAAGTTCTGCCGTCTAATACAAGCGGCATAAATTTAATTTTTGAATCGAGCAATTGAAAAGCCGCCATGGAGACTGCTATACCTGCAAGAACTCCTGGCTCCCTTGCGAATATCTTCGCTTGGACCTTTACCCTTTTTGGGATAATCGCCTGTGAGGTGATATCCCCGCCTCCTATATCTTCGTCCAAGACATGTCGAACAGTTTCTGAAATTCCCCTTTTATTTAAGACCATGATCTCTTTAAATTTTCCTTCAGTTTATTTAAAGCGTTAACTAACTCTTTCAATTTTATTTTCTCATTTGCTACGATCTCCTTCGGGGCTTTTTGCACGAAATCCTTATTTTTTAATTTCACCTCGATCGGTTTTATCCTTTTTTCTATGTCGGATATCCGATTTTTTAATTTTTCCCTTTCCGCATCTAAGTCTATCAGCCCTTCTAACGGTATGCATATCTCACAGCCACTAAATACGGCGACCGACGACGCTTTGGGGCGCTTCATCGTCTTACATATTTCGACCGATTCTGTCCTCGCTAAATATTCGATATAATTTAGGGACTTATTAATCGTCCCCGATTTTTTTACATTTGATGTTGAGATGATTGCCCTGCATAACTTCTGGGGCGGCACTCCTATTTCAGCGCGAATATTTCTTATGGAGGTGATTATGCCTATCAATAGATTAAATTCCTCTTCGGCTTCGCGATCAATAAAGGTTTTGTCATATTTTGGCCAATCTGTAGTCATCAATGACTTAGCCCTATGGGGAAGATTTTGCCAAATCTCCTCGGTAACAAAGGGCATAAAAGGATGCAAAAGCCTCAATGAATTATCGAGGCAGCAAATCAAAATTGATTGGACGGTTTTTCTTCTGGCTGCGCCTTTAAACTCGTCTTTCGTCATCTTTAGTTTTGCCAATTCCACGTACCAGTCACAAAATTCATGCCAGAAGAATTCATAAATTGTATTTGCGGCTTCATTGAATTTATAATTTGCAAGGGCTTTCGTTACTGAATCTACCGCGTGATTCAAACGAGAAAGGATCCATCTGTCCGCGAAGGAGAGGTCTTCCTTTTTAAAATTAAAATCGCATTTTAAACTTTCGTCCAAATTCATTAAAACGAATCTGGAAGCATTCCAAATCTTGTTGGCGAAATTCCTGCCCAATTCAAATTTGTCCTTTGATAAAAATACATCTTGGCCCGTCGCGGTTATAAAGATAAGGCTGAACCTCAGCGCATCTGCTCCGTATTCTTCAATTATATCTACGGGGTCGATAATATTGCCGAGCGATTTAGACATCTTGGTGCCGGTCGCATCACGGACCGTCCCATGAATATAAACATCCCGGAAAGGAACGTCGTTCATGAATTCGAGGCCCGCCATAATCATTCGTGCTACCCAGAAAAAGATTATCTCCTGAGCGGTCACTAAAACCGAGGTCGGATAAAAATATTTTAAATCGTCGGTCTTTTCGGGCCACCCGAACGTTGAAAATGGCCAAAGCCAAGAGGAAAACCAAGTATCAAGCACATCGTCATCCTGTTTTAATTGCGTGGACTTGCACTTCGGACACTCTTTAGGTTTCGTTTTGGAGACAACCATTTCATTACATCCTAAACAATAATAGACAGGAATGCGATGTCCCCACCAAATCTGCCTTGAGATGCACCAATCGCGAATATTTTCCATCCAATCCAAATAGACCCCTGTCCAGCGATTAGGATAAAATTTAATCTTTCCGCTTTTGACCGCAGCAATTGCTGATTTTGCAAGCGGCTTCATTTTGACGAACCACTGACGAGACAGGTATGGCTCGATCACTGTGTGGCATCTATAACAATGTCCGGCTGAATAAGTATGCGGTTCTATCTTTTCAAGCAATTTGCGTTCTTTTAAGTCTTCCAAAATTGCCTCGCGTGCTTCAAACCTGTCCATGCCCTCATAGTCGCCTGCATTTTTATTCATCGTCCCGTCCGGATTCATTACTAAAATCGGCTCTAAATTATGCCGAGCGCCCATATCAAAATCGTTTGGGTCGTGCGCTGGCGTAACTTTAACGATGCCCGTCCCGAATTTCGGGTCGACAAAATCATCCAAGATTACCTTTAACGGCCTTTCGAGTAGCGGCAGTATAACGGCCTTGTTTAAAATATCTTTGTGCCGTTTATCTTTTGGACTCACGGCTACCGCGACATCGCCTAACATCGTCTCCGGACGTGTGGTCGCAACGGTTATATATCTATTTTCCCCCTTAATAGGATATTTAATATAATAGAGATAGCCCTTTAGCTCTCTGTGCTGCGCCTCTTCGTCGCTTAATGCCGTCTGACAACGCGGACACCAGTTGATAATATAATTCCCACGATATATCAACCCCTTTCGATAGAGACGAATAAATACCTCTAAGACCGCGTTAGACAGACCTTCGTCCATCGTGAATCGTGTGCGGTCCCAATCGCAAGAACACCCAAGCCTTTTAAGCTGAGAGATTATTGTGGAGCCGTATTGTCCTCTCCATTGCCAGACGCGCTCTAAGAACTTCTCGCGCCCTAAGTCCTGCCGTTTAATTCCCTCCTTCGCCAGTTCTTTTTCGACAACATTTTGTGTAGCGATACCGGCGTGGTCGGTTCCCGGAAGCCACTCGGCGCAAAACCCAAGCATTCGCTTGTACCTGATTAAAATATCCTGCACAGTATTATTTAGAGCATGGCCCATATGGAGTATGCCGGTGATATTTGGCGGAGGAATGACTATGGTGTAGGGCTTTCTTTTTGGGTCAGGTTTGGAGTGAAAAAATTTTTTGCTTTCCCAAAATTTATACCACTTATCCTCGGTATTTTTTGGATTGTAGACGGATGGAATCTCCCGCATCTTATCATTTACGATTTGCGATCTTTGAGCAGTTTATATTCTACGGAATCGACCAACGCATTCCAAGATGCCTCGATGATATTCTCCGATACACCGATGGTCCACCAAGAATCCTTGGCATCCTGCGATTGGATTAAAACCCTTACCTTAGCAGCAGTGCCCGCCTTTTCATCAAGCACCCTAACTTTAAAATCGGAAAGGTGCATCTCAGAAAGCGTGGGATAAAAATCTGCCAGCGCCTTTCTTAAAGCGTTATCCAAAGCATTAACAGGGCCATCGCCTTCACTAGCGGTATGCTCTTCGATATTATTTACCTTTAATTTTATCGTCGCTTCCGAAATTAATTTGCCGCCGCGATGTTCAACGACGACTCTAAATCCTTCGAGCTCGAAGAAGCGTTTATATTTCTTAAACGCACGTTTTAATAGTAATTCAAATGACCCTTCAGCCGCCTCAAAATGATACCCCTCATGTTCGAGCCGTTGTAGCAATTTTAAGATCTTTCTCGTCTTAGGTGCTTCTTTCTTTAAATCAAATTCTAATTCCATTGCTTTCAAAATAATTGAGGTCTTTCCCGAAAGCTCAGATATTAAAATCCTCCTCTTATTTCCAACAAGACGCGGCTCGATATGTTCATACGTACGTGGATTCTTCATAATCGCATTGACATGAACCCCGCCTTTATGTGCAAAGGCGGTATTTCCTGTAAATGGCTGATTTTCACGTTGTTTCATATTGCTGATTTCAGCTACATACCTCGATACCTCGGTAAGTTCTTTTAACTTTGCATCCGTAATACAATCGATGCGAAGCTTCAATTTTAAATTCCCGATGATTGAAACTAAATCCGCATTTCCGCAACGCTCTCCATAACCATTAAAAGTCCCTTGCGCATGATCGCATCCAATTTGCACAGCAGCGATCGTGTTTGCGACTGCCATATCGATATCGTTGTGACAATGGACTCCGATGCTGCCCGATAATTTCGCTTTTACTTCGTCGACGATATTAACGAAATCAAACGTAATCGTTCCGCCGTTTGTATCGCATAGGATAATGCAATCCGCGCCGGCGTCCTTCGCAGCAAAAAGCGCCTTTAGAGCATACTCGGGATTGTTCCTATATCCATCGAAGAAATGTTCCGCATCAAAAAAGACCTCCCTTCCCTTTGACTTAAGATATGCTACGGTTTCGCTAATCATCTTTAAATTCTCGTCTAAAGAAGTTCGCAACACATCCTTTACGTGAAGGTCCCAGCTTTTACCGAAGATAGTAACAACTTTTGTGCCTGCCTCCAAAAGCGAACGGACATTTGAATCGTTCCAAGCTTTGGTATTCGCTCTGCGAGTTGAGCCAAAGGCTGCGATCAGCGAATTTGTAAAACGCGCGCGTTTGGCCTCTTTAAAAAAAGACATATCCTTGGGGTTAGAACCGGGCCAACCTCCTTCGATGTAATGAATCCCCAAATGGTCCAACTTCTGGGCGATGCGCACTTTATCGATTACGGAATAAGAGATGCCTTCCGTCTGAGCGCCATCGCGTAAAGTCGTATCATAAAGTTTTACCTTTGTCATCTGAATTTACCTTGCCTTTTTTAATTCGAATTCTTCATGAATTGCTTTAACGGCCCGTTCTGCATGGCGCTTCTCGATTACGCAGGAAATCTTGATCTCAGAGGTGGAAATCATCTCGATGTTTATCTTCTTCGACGCCAATGCTTCGAACATTCGGGCTGCGATTCCAGAGTGGCTTCTCATGCCTATGCCAACAACGGAAACCTTCGCTATATTTTCATCCTTTACGACATCACCCGCTCCGATAGTTTTAGCAACCCTTTTAGCCACTTTAATCGTCTTCGGTAAATCCTCCTTTAATACTGTAAAAGATATATCTGTTATTCCAGTTCGGCTTACGTTCTGAACTATCATATCTATAACGATATTATTTAAGGCGAGTGCCTTAAATATCCTCGCCGCAATTCCAGGTTTATCAGGGACATCGCAAATAGTGACTTTCGCTTCATCTTTCTGTAAAGTTACACTGCTAACATCTATCCTCTCCATCGCTTTTACCTCCCTAGAAATGATTGTGCCATCCGCATTAGAAAAACTCGAGCGAACATGCATAGTGACGCCGTAACGTTTGGCATACTCAACGGACCTCGCTTGTAATACTTTGGCGCCCAATGACGACATCTCAAGCATCTCATCATAACTTACGCGTGCTAATCTTCTCGCATTAGGGACTATTCTTGGGTCCACCGTATAGACTCCGTCAACGTCGGTATATATCTCACAAATTTTGGCGCCAAGTGCTTTCGCCAACGCAACCGCAGTTAAATCGCTTCCGCCGCGTCCTAACGTCGTGATTTCCTTAGAGATGCTTACTCCTTGAAATCCTGCGACGACAACAACCTTGCCCTTCTTCAACTCCTCATTTATCCTTTCGGTAGAGATATCCAATATACGGGCTTTAGTATGAGAAGTGTCGGTGATTATTCCTACCTGTGCACCCGTAAAGGAGATGGCGGGGACTTTTAGTTTCTGAATTGCCATCGCAAGAAGGGCGCAGGAAACCTGTTCTCCTGTCGAGATAAGCATATCCATCTCGCGCTCAGAAGGGTAATTCGTAATTTTATAAGCTAAGTCTATCAGCTCATCGGTGGTATCTCCTAGCGCCGAGACTACAACCACTAAATCATATCCTTTCCTTCTATATTTAACCACTCGCTTTGCTACGTTTTTTATTCTTTCGGGATTCGCCACTGATGTGCCGCCGAATTTTTGCACAATTAGAGATGCCACTTTTTAAGCTAATCCCCTTTCCTGATAAAATATTCCATTAATTCGTATCCTCGCTCCAAAACGAGTTTGCTATTTTTAGCGGATGCCTCGCTGTAATTATCCGCCGCATCAGGTTCTATTCCTTTTCCATAGATTGCGAACGGAACAGGCTCCGCGGTATGAGTTCTCACTGAAATCGGAGTGACATGGTCCGGCGCCACCAATATTCTAAAATTTTTAAGCTTCTTAAAATGATTTAAGATAGTTCCAGCAACGAATCTATCGAAATTCTCAATCGCACCTATCTTAGCACGCAAATCGCCATTATGGGATGCCTCATCCGGAGCTTCAACATGAACAAATACAAAATCCTTTTTTTCCAGCGAATCTAAAGCGTACTTTGCTTTTCCAAGATAATTCGTATCATAATATCCAGTTGCTCCGGGAACTTTAATGACGGATAGCCCTATAATTTTTCCGATTCCCTTTATTAAATCAACCGCCGAAATTACCGATCCTTCGACTCCGAATTTATCCTTAAACTTCGGCATATCAGTTTCTACGCCCTGCCCCCAAAGCCAAATCATATTCGCAGGATTTTCATTTAAATCAATTCTTACTTGATTTACCTCATGCCTTAAGAGAAGCGCTTTGGAATCTTCCATAAGCCTAATTAAAAATTCTGCTCCGTCTCCTTTTGGTAGTCGGTTTTTTATCTTCTGCCTTGTAACATCATGCGGTGGAACGCAATCCGTTTTGAGCAATTTCTCCTTTAGCGTCTTGTCGCGTACAATCATCAGGTGGCGATAACTTACTCCTGGATAGAACCTCACTTTTACTGAGCCGAGTTTTTTGTCTAAATATTTGATTAACGTCGCTGCCTCTTTTGAAGTGATGTGGCCAGCGGAGTAATCTAGCAATTTTTCCTCATCGACCGTAATCAGATTGCATCTAAAGGCAATGCCATCAGGCCCTAATTCGATTCCCATATTCGCAGCTTCTAACGGGCCTCTTCCGGAATAATATTTTGACGGGTCATATCCTAAAATAGAAAGGTTCGCCACATCGGACGCAGGAGAAAATCCGGGAGGTATGGTGTGAGCTAGACCAACTTTTCCGTTCTTCGCAATATAATTCATATTGGGAATTTTGGCGACCTCCAAGGGGGTCTTTCCCCCCAGTTCTCTAATTGGGTAATCAGCCATCCCGTCGCCAATTAAAACGATGTACTTCATATTCCGATTACCCTCAAAACCGAATTTATATTAGCGCGAATGCTCTTGGGTTTGCGAAGCGATAAAATCGCTCGATCTGGATCTTTAAGCCCGTGTCCTGTCAGAACACAGACAATTCGTATTTTTCTTTTTTGTTTAGCCTTAAAATATCCTTTACGCACAAGTTTTAATAATCCAGCAACAGATGCTGCCGAAGCCGGTTCGACGAATAATCCCTCTGAGCTCGCTAAATATTTATATGAATCTAAGATCTCCTTATCAGAGACCATATCTATCAAACCACCAGATTCATCGCGGGCTTCCTCGGCTTTCTTCCAACTCGCAGGATTTCCGATTCGAATCGCTGTAGCGATAGTCCTCGGATTTTTTACCACTTTGCCGCGAACTATCGGAGCTGCCCCTTCAGCTTGAAATCCCATCATCTTCGGTAAACCGCCTATCTTGCCCCTCGACTTATATTCTTTGTACCCTTTCCAATAAGCGGTGATATTTCCTGCGTTGCCTACAGGGATAAAATGATAATCTGGATTGCCGTTTAAACAATCACAGATTTCAAATGCGCCTGTCTTTTGTCCCTCCAGCCGAAATGGATTTATTGAGTTAACGAGGGTTATCGGGCACTGTCTGGCTATCTCCTTAACCAAATTCAATGCATCATCGAAATTTCCGTCTATGGCTAATACCTGTGCACCATGTATTAGCGCTTGCGCAAGCTTACCCAACGCAACCGCACCCTTCGGAATTAATACGATACATTTGATGCCCGCCTTTGCCGCATATGCAGCAGCGGATGCAGAAGTATTTCCGGTTGAGGCGCATATCACTGCCTTCGTTTTTCCTCCGAGCGCCTTGGATACTGCGACGGTCATCCCTCTATCTTTAAAAGAACCGGTTGGATTTACCCCTTCATATTTTAAATGTACCTCATACCCATCTCCTAATCGCTTGCTTAAATTCGCAGAGTAAAGTAATGGGGTATTTCCTTCCTTCAACGTTATAATAGGAGCGCTATCGGCAATCGGTAAAAAATCTTTATATCTGTCAATAACTCCGTTCCAAATTATGCTCATCTTTCGACTCGTATCGCTATAGTTTTACGCTTGATCATGCTCAGTTTGTCTATCTCTTCTAATGCCTGGCGCATATTCTTTTCTTTGGCTTCATGGGTCATCATAACGACCGGCACGATCCTTGCTTTTCTTCTCTCTTTTTGCGCTACGCTTGCGATTGAAATTTTATGGCGCCCTAAAATGCCGGAGACCTTCGCAAGGACACCGGGCTTGTCGATGCAGGAAATCCTAATGTAGTATCTGGCTTCGATCTCGTCTATTCGTCTTATCTTCTTAATGGCTTTGTTCTTTATGTAAATTGGAACCCTCCCGACGGAATTGAATCTTAGATTACGCGCCAAATCAACGATATCACTTACAACAGAACTTGCTGCCGGGGTTTGCCCTGCCCCTCTGCCATAAAACAGAGTTCCACCGACCATATCGCCGTGAATATAAATTGCATTATATACTCCGCCTACGCTTGATAATAGATGCTCCTTAGAAAGCAAGGTCGGATGAACCCTTACCTCAAGCTCACCATCAACGTTCTTGGCAATCGCAAGCAATTTAATAGCGTATCCAAACTCTTCCGCATATCTTATATCGTTCTGCGAAACATCCAAAATGCCTTCGACATAAATGTCTTCTAATTTAACGGCTTTGCCGAAACCAAGCAAAGTCAAGATTGCCAACTTATGCGCGGAATCAATTCCCTCGATATCCATTGATGGATTTCGCTCAGCATAACCTTTCCGTTTCGCCTCGAAAAGCGCGTCGGAAAAACTTAAATCCTCGTTCGCCATAGATGACAATATATAATTTGAAGTTCCATTGACAATTCCAAGCAAAGTATCTATCTCGTTCGAAACCAAGCCCTCGCGTAAGGCCTTGATTATGGGAATTCCGCCTCCAACGGATGCCTCAAAGAATATATCCACTCCCGCCTTTTGTGCGGCCTCAAAAATTTCTTCTCCCTCCTGCGCCAATAGCGCTTTATTCGCAGTGACAACATGCTGGCCGCTTTTGATCGCTTTTAATATAAATTCCTTTGCAGGATGGATGCCTCCGATTAATTCTACGACGATATCTATCTCAGGATTTCCTAAAATTTTATTTACATCTCTGGTCAGTAATTTTCTGTCTACTTTGATATGTCTTTTCCTTCTGAACTCTTTATCACAAATCGCTTTTAAAACTAATCGTGCCCCCACTTTCCTCTCCAATTGGGCAGATTTTTCCTTAAGCGCCTTGACTACGCCGACTCCAACGGTCCCAAAACCTATTAAACCGATATTTATTTTCTCCATCTTTTTCCTCTTAATGGGTTATAACCTCATATCCCTGTCTATTATCTTTCGAAATGGCTTTGGAGTGTGATTAATAAAAGCATTGCATTCGGTCAAAAATTCCACGAGAAGATCCATATCCACATCACCATTTATAATAAATGGATTAATTCGATTTTTTGATAATTTCCTAAAATCTGCTTTAATCTTAGCTGACTTGGCAACTTTTAACAGCTCTTGTTTTTCCTCATTGCTTAACACAAGTAATACTTCCTTTTTAATTTGAGGAAATCGCTTTTCTGTCCAAATATAGAAAAATACTCCTCTATAAGGTTCCAGTCCAAGGTTTTTTTATAATAATCCAATACTGCTTCGATGTCTACGTATTCGCGCTTCGCTCTATTATTATCGTTTGCCAAAGCTTGAATTTTAAGTCCGATAATGTCTTCGGGCCTTAATATCTTGATTTTCAGTTTACCTTCAAATATATCTTTTTCTATGGCCCTATCTAACATTCCAAGGGATATTTTTCTAAAGGCGTGTAAAAAATCAACCTCGCCAAATATTTTAATTCCCGATACATATTGTGAAACATTTTCGCTTTTAAAAACACATTTGTAATTGTTATTTTTCATGATTATATCTACTTTTGGCAGATCTTCTTGACGCACAAGAAAATCTAAATCTACTGTAGAACGAGGAATTCCAAGTGCGGCAAGCGCAAAACCACCTATAAGGGCATATCGGACATCCCCCTTCTTAAAACCATCGAGAAGTAACTTAAGAACCGTTTTAAAATCCATTTGCACAGAATCCCTGTCTGCCGGCAGGTAGGAAGAAATCTTTTTCTGCTGCTAAATAAGTTATGTAGAACAATGCCAATTTTACCACAGATTACGGATAAAGGAAACCAGAAAAATTGTAACGTCCCCTTAACCACAAGAACAAAATCTCACACCAAAGTCCTCTCTCTAAACTTGAACACACTCGCCAAAGTAAGCGGATTTGGATCCTCAATATCAACCGAACTCCATGCATCCATCATGTAGCGCTGGATATACTCATAGGATAGGTAGCCAAAGCCTTTATCACCCCATCTGGTGGACCAGGAATTCTTAAATTTGATAATCTTTTTTTCATCGTCGTAACCACAGGCAGCAATTGCATGACCGCCTAAGCTGGTCTCATTTCTTTTAGGCAGAGGAACAACTCCCGTCTTTGTCTTAAGCATTCCTTCAAAAACCTCAATACCCAAGACACAAGGTCCTTTACTAAAAAGACTCAAACGCAGCTCATTTAGATTAAGTATGCGCGCATAAGTAATGATGCGAAATTTTTGGGCATTGGCTTTAGCGCCAACTTTCGGTTTATCCTTTTGATGGGCAGAATACGGCCAGAATTTTTCCTGACAGACACCTGTCTTTTTAAGCACTTGCATACTTACCCGAATAGTAGTCCCTTCTAATCCCGGCATACCATCGATTTTTTTAGCTTCACTATAGACAAAACGCGGGGAAAGTAATACCAATTTTTGATAATCTAAAGACTCCTGATACTCCTTCATCCCCGAAGCAACCGCAAAGCCAACACAAGTTCCTTCGGTCTGCTGATTCCTTATTGGCGACATCTTTTGGGTATAGTCAACTTTTTTAGGAAGCCTTACCACTGGAAGATATGCCCGCATCAGATAATCTCTGTCATCAAATCTATCTTTTATACATCCAAATCTACTCATCTATTTAGCTCCTCTTCAACTTTTTCTGAGACTCTTTTAGCCTCTCTAAGGTATCCCTTGCCCTCTTGGTCTCATCCTCTAACATCTGAACCAGTCTCTCAGCCACACCCCGCCCCCATTTTTTATAGACGTATTCTATCTGGTCTTGGGTGATGTCCTCTTTGTCCAGGACATTTATACCATATTTAAGTAATTGATTTACGATAAAACTCATTTTGAATCACCTCCTATTAGAATCTGTACCTAAATGCTAACCTTACTGCCTCCTGTTCTTTATCATCCCTTTGCTCATAATCTGTGTATCTATATTTAAGGTCTACTGATAGAATTAAATCCCCCTCTAAAAATAATTTTTCAGTCGATAGCTTAACATAAGTTCTTTTTTTGTCATTGCTTGAATCATCAAAGTCATAAAAATTCTGCTCTAATCCCGCTGAAGTCTGCCAATTTTTCTTCCTTTTGTAGCTAAGCTTGACTTCGACTGTTTCCTTCTGATAATCATTGCCGCTTTTTAGATTATATTTTACATCTTTATGCTGTAGCCCAAAATCAAATCCGAGCCTTTGCTTTTCATCATCTAAGATTTCATAGTTCCAGGAATTCTGGATATAAAAACCCCTGTGGTCTAAATCAGCGCTAATATAATCTTTTTTGAAGTATTGATATTTTATATCTGTCTTTAACTTCGGACTTATCCTGTGCTCTGTTTTAGTATAGTATCGCCGATATTCGTAGTCAAAATCTTCGTCTCGCTCCTCTTCTTCCTTGGTATCACGTTGTCCCCATTCTAATCTGGTTATAATCTTATAAACCCAGGGAAGGTCAAACATATAATTAAAACCCCCTAAGATTTCTTGTTTGGTCCTTTTGCGATTTATCTTTTTCTGTTCGGTATTCTCTAACTTGTAAGAGCCGGTAAGCATCAATTTCTTCTCTAAAAGATATCTTTTACCTCCCACCCGAGTAAAGACCTTAAACTGATCCTTCTGGCCTTCTGCTAAATAATCAAAATTATTTATCCCTAAAGCTAAATCAACTGTGTAGAGATCCTCTTTCTTGAATGTGAGTACTGGTGCGGCTTTAATCTGGTCATATTCACTTCTTGGGGTGTTATCGTAACGCTTCTCTTTATATTCCAGTCTAAAATCTAATTTAAGGGATTCTTCCTTGAGCTTTTTTAAGTAGTAAGACCAGTTCGTCTTAAATATCCTGGAGATATTATCCAGAGAATCGCGGCCTTTGTAATCTTTGTCATAAACAAACGAGCTGATATCGTAACTTAACCGGCCAGATACCCCTTGTTCAAGCTTGAGGTGGTAATTCTGATAAGTGTAGTCATCATCGGTATCTTCCTCTTCATAATCCTCAGCCGTGGATCTCTTGCCTACCTCGGTATAGCCACTTAAAGTAAAATCGTCTGCCTTCGCTGAAGTGCTTGTCGCTCTTTCAGCTTCGGCGAACAAGTCTGCCCGCGCCAAAGAAGGCAGAGCCAGGATCCCAATTATGAGTCCCGTTAGAAACGAGGTTTCTAACGGGATGAGAAAGAGCGCTTTTTCATAGGTTAATTTCTTCATTAGCATTAGGGGGACGCTCCCAAAAGGGACACCCTTTTAAAAACTCTGGTACGTTTCTATTTTTCAAAAATTAGAAGCGTTGTCCACATTATTTCTAACTAATAATCCTGGTACCTTAGGGTACCTTAGGGAACGTCCCCGGTTTCGGTACTATGCATTCTAAAAAACCTCTTGACAATATACTATTATATGCTATACTTTTATTGCAAGCTGAAAGAGATTTCAGACTTGTGTAAACACGCGGACCCGCTCATAATGAGCGGGTTTTTCGCTTTTTAGGCCCTTGATACCACCTTCCAAAATTGATATATTCTGAAAGCACTTGCCATAGTTCTTTAGCAACCTGTCCCCGAACACCAAAAACATAAATATGCTTTCCTTTTAGCTTAAAACGCTCTAACGGCTCTTTTAAATCAGAATCTCCCGAAAATAAAAGTATGCCAGAAACTTTGTCTATGTTATCTAACATATCTAAAGCCATTTCTACATCAAAATTGCATTTCGGCTCCTCTATAACTATACCTTGTTTTTGAAGATAAGTTATTAACTCATCGAGTTTAATATGAGCATTATCATCAAAAAGGCCAAGCGTAGAGGGTTTTACAAAAAGATTTTTAGTTATTTCCTTTCTTATCCATTTAACCGGCTTACTTATTACAATGGCTCCTGTTTTTCTCAAACGTTGATGAAAGTTTTCTGACTTTTGCAATTCACGAGTATTTAATCCATAATACACTTTTACTTCTTTTATCGACTTTGTGTCTAAAAGTTGCTTAATTACATAATAAATTAAAAAGTTCCATTTCAGCGTATCCTGCCAATGGAACATATTTGTCAAATCTAAAAAAGCAATCAAGCTTGTTTCTTTTGAAAAATCAAATTGATTATTTTTAGGTTGAGACACATTCATAATAAACCCCGCTCTTTAAAACTTAAATATCCATTTTTCGTGATAATAATATGGTCTATCACTTCTATCCCTAAAATCTTACCTGCCCCTACTAATCTTTTATTAATTTCTAAATCATCTTCTGATAGTTCAGGACCGCCTGATGGGTGATTGTGAGTTACGATTATATGTGCTGCATGCCGAGTAATGGCAACATTAAAGGTTTCACGAGGATGAACAAGATTTGCAGTTAATGTGCTGTATCCATTCCTAAAAATTTATTGCGGGAATCAAAGGAAACAACAACAAAATGCTCTTTGGCGTAATTACTGATTTTCGATTTAATAAGCTCATAAACTTCCTTTGCAGAAGTTATCTCTTTCTGTTTTGCTTCTTCAGCTATCTCATTTTTTGTAAAGACTCTTCTAGCAATTTTAGTCAGAGTCTTAATTGTAGGATTAAAGTTTCCACTTTTCCCTCACAAAATCCCCAAAGTCAAATTTGGTCGCAGTTATTAAACGCAGTGCGAACCTATTTTGAAACATCAATAACAAATACTTAATCCTTCCAATTCGGCTTTCGTCTGCCTTTCCTGCCTGCACAGCAGGCAAGGCATCCTTGCGTCCTCGTCCTCGGAAAA
>JBDRDF010000034.1:0-2529 GCA_043821025.1 Candidatus Omnitrophota bacterium | reverse complement strand
TGGGTTAAGGTTAAGTTAAAAACCCTCCCGCTTCTTAATCTTTTCTCATCCATAACCCTAACCTCTTAACTATACTGGCTTCTTTACCCTAACCTTACTACTTAACCTTTATGTGGTTTCCTAATTGTCCTGCTTCCTCACCCTATCTTCCTCGCTAATCCATTATCCAAAAGCACTTGATTCAGCAGCTTGCCTTCCGCTAATATGCGCTCCTTGTCCGTTTCGCCTCACGTTGTTCGTCCTTCGTCTTGTCTAAAAGTATTTCTAACTTTTTTTGCACGTAACAGCTAATTTTGGAATCAGGTATCCTCTTAGCCCACGTCCGCATTTTTTGCATTTTAAAGCCTTTAGGAAAATGTAGTTCCGGAAAATAACCAAATTGTTTTTTTCGACATGCCGAAAGATACAGGCTATCCACTACAGCCTTTTCCGGTTCTGCAATTAAAAAGTCCCCCGTCCCCTTGTACCAGCTAAATCCATCAAAAAATTGAGGCGTTATCCTGTGAATCGAAAAAGTTCCCATAGTTGTTTGTATGACCCTGGTATGGGCCGTTGACGCAAGGGTAATCATTTGAGGGATTTGTTCAATAATCCCGTGCAAATGCAAGGCGCTTATAAAAGAAACATAAGCACGGTGCCGCGGAAATAGAAAAGGAATTAGTTGATAAGGACTCAGGCGCTCATTTTCCGCCTCAGCCCATATTCCCCTGCGTATCTTAAAAACAAGCCCTTGTTTCTCAAGCGAATTTAGCGCTTGCGTAACAACAGACAAAGACTTTCCCGAAGTGGCTGCTAATTCATGTGTCGTAAATACGGCCCTGTGCAATTTTTTAATAAAGACCAAGATTGATTGTCTTTTCATTTTATTTAGCTCACAATAAATAAGTCCAATTTAACGCGAATTCACGCTAATCTAATCCGCCCTTCGGGCGAGACCTCGCACAAATTAACTAATTCTGGCGGGCGCGGATTTACGCGGATTCTTCGTTCTAGCCTCATCGTAAACTCTGCGTCGGATGTCAATATGTTCATTCCCAAAATTTACCAGGTAACCAACTTTATAATTTGTTCCCTTTAAATAATAGTAAAGTTGATTCTCGAATACCTTCGGCATATTGAGGACTGATTTTATTTCTATGATAATACTTTCATCAATTATAAAATCAGGCTCATAAATGCCGACTTTCTTTCCTCTGAACATTATTTGTATCCTCTTTCTTGATTTTAAAGGAATATCTTTATCACTAAACAATAAGATTAATGCTTCATGATATATCTGTTCTTTGTGTGCGGGCCCAAGTTCGTTATAAACATCGTAAAAACAACCTACAATTTTATAGGATAAATCTCGATATAATAAATTATCATTATTCTTAGCGCTTACTTTTGTCATGATACTTTAGAAGTTCTTTGTTTTATCCGCGACTATTCGCGTTTCATTCGCGACCATTCGCGTTAAAAGATGCTTTTTCAGTGTTAACCATTCAACTCCTTAATAAAATCGGCAACCTGCAGCTTGATTTCATCCCACCGTGATGGAAAATTATAGGTCATTTGATCTTCGGGGGGTAAATACGAAATCACCGTATCGCGAAATTGTTCGAAGTTAATTTCGAATGCTCTTTCATAGGCTTCCGTTGACTTAGCCGCTTTTATTTTTTCTTCCGTCGCAGGAGCACGTTCGTATTGAGAGCGTAAAATATATAAATCGAAAATATCCCTTGCTTGCGCAACTGTGCGTAAACCTAAGGCGCCTATCTTTTGGGCTATCGCAGATTTCATATCGTAATGAGCGATTAGAAGCGGCGGCAGCCTGTATGAACGCAAAATAACATTTGAAACGGGTTCTACGACAGCCTCACCCATGAACCCTCTGCGTGAAAATTCGATTTTAGTGAAAAGGTCTTCCCCTGAAGAGCTTATTAAATGAACCTTAAATCTCTGCGTTGTCTGTGTTTGTTTTGCTCGGTTTATATTCGGAGGAATAAGGCCGTTTATTCCGAATGGCCGAAGGACATCCTGAAATGAAGAAGCACTCAAGATAGCCATGACAACATCTTTGATTTTTTCGACACCGATATCTCGCAGGTCCAAATCCATATCCTCGGAATAACGAAAACTGTTAAAGAAAAAGCGCAGATTAGACCCACCTTTAAGCGCGAAGTACTTTTGGTTTACCTTTCGGCTAAACCATCTCAGGAATTCTAGGTGAAATATCTCCCGCAATTGCAATGATGTAGTGATTTTATGTTCCATAATATGTAGTATAACTTAGTTATATCTAAGTTTCAAGACATATCAAATAATACGTAAGTGATATAACCCGCTTTTAGACAAAAGGTTGCAATATATTGCATTGTGTTTTCCATTACATTTATTCTATTATTCTCGCCAAACCTTTATCCAAGAGAACCTGATTGAGCAATTTGCCTAAAATGGTCTTAGGGTTAAGGTCAAGATGCCGGTATGGTTGTTGGGTTAAGGTTAAGTTAAAAACCCTCCCGCTTCTTAATCTTTTCTCATCCATAA
>JBDRDF010000033.1:0-4634 GCA_043821025.1 Candidatus Omnitrophota bacterium | reverse complement strand
ATTATTTTGCCGGAGACAGATATGGAAGGCGCTTTTATTCTGGCAGAGAGAATTAGGATAGTTGTGAAAAATTACGCTTTCGGAACAAAAGATAAACCGATAAATCTGACGGTAAGTATCGGAGTAGCAAATTATCCCGAGAGCGCTACATCGAAGTTAGACCTTATCAAAGAGGTTGATAAGGCGTTGTATAAAACCAAGGCTGACGGCAAGAATAAGGTGTACCGTGCATAAGAAAATAGGGACGGTTCTATTTTTTAAGACCATTCTCCTTAAAAAAAATAGAACCGTCCCTATTTTCTTCTTGATTTCATTTTTCATAATTTCTTGCCCCTTGTTTGCCCAGGAGAAGAGGGTGTCGCTGGACGTCGAGAATATGAACATCGAGACGGTATTGAAGATGATTGCCGAGCAGAGTGGGTTGAGCATCGCTATCAGCAGGAATGTAGTTGGTAATGTAACTGTAAAATTGGAAAATGTGACCATCGATAAAGCGTTGGACGCCGTGCTAAAGACGAACAATTATTTATATTCGATAGAAAATGGCATAATAAATGCCTCCACCTATCAGGACTTGCAACAGGGGGAGCGGTTTGTAAACCTTCAGACAAAAGTGTTTACTTTGACGTATGCAGATGTCGTCGATTTGAAACGTGTGCTTTTATCTATGAAAACGTCGCGTGGCAAAATTGAGATAAATGCGAAAAACAACCAAGTTATTGTAACCGATACGCCTGAGAAGGTGAAGGAGATTGGAGAAGCACTTCAAGAGTTGGACCAGAAGATAGAGATGCGCAAATATAAGTTGCTCTATTCGGAAGCAAAGGAGATAGAAGCGAAATTATTACAAATAATCCCAAAGGAAAAAGGGGATGTTTATGTAGACGAAAGAACCAATAGCGTGATTGTGAGGGCGACCCCTGTAATCTTGGATAACATAGATGAATTAATAGAGGGCTGGGATACCCAGCATAAACAAGTGCTCATAGAGGCAAAGATTTTAGAGGTTACATTGGATGAGACTACAAAACTCGGGGTAGAGTGGCAACTCAAAGATACGGACAGCCTTCATAATCCGTCTTTAACAGATTTTGCCGTAAAATTCCCCGTTAGTCTCACGACGACAGGAGGAATCTTCAAAATCGGAAGTTTAACCGCCGATGAATATGCGATAACTTTAGAGGCGTTAAAAAGCAAAGCGGACACCGAGGTTCTTTCAAGCCCAAGGATAGTTGTCATCAATGGCCAGGAAGCAAGCATATTGGTTGGAAGCAGCGAACCATATATAGTAGCCACGACAGACCCTATTACCAAATTGCTCGTCGAAGAAGTCAAGTTCATTGACGTTGGAATTAAATTAGACGTTACCCCACAAATCGGCGATGACAATTACGTTACCATGAAGATACATCCTGAAGTAAGCACCGCGAGAAGGGTTGCTGAGGTTAAAAATTCCGTTGCCCGAGACACCACTGAAGCCGATACGACGATGATGGTCAAAGACGGTGAAACTATAATCTTGGGCGGCTTAATTAAGGATTCGAAGAAGAAGACGGTAAATAAAATCCCTCTTTTGGGCGATATCCCGCTCATCGGCTTGGTATTTCAAAACAAGCAAATAGAGGATGTGAAGAAAGAGATAATAGTTTTTATAACGCCTCACATATTGACTAACGAAAGTCGCCAGACCGTATCGAGGCAGGAATTTAAGAAAACTATGGATAGAACAGGTAAGACCCACGAATTGATCGAGAAATCGATAGAGGAATCAAGCAGCGTGGAGATATTGCCGCCGATGACGGAAGGGAAAGCCGTGGCGATAAGAAAAGAGATAATGAGATTGTTGGATATGGAAGAAAAATAGATTATGGAGGGAACTACCGAGAAGATTCAGGTATCATTAAAGGATTACCTGCAAATAATATTCCACCGCAAGTGGTTTTTTATGTTGCCCTTCGTCATAGTATTTTTCACCGCTTCAATAGGCAGTTTTTTCCTTCCGAAATATTATCGCTCCTCAGTATTAATTTTAGTCGAAGAAGAAAGGCCTGTTAACCCGTTAGCCAGAGAGTTACCATATATTACGACAGGTCCAGCGCCAACCTTAGCTGAGCAGCTTAAAACCCTGACCGAAAAAATCCTAAGTTATCCCCACTTAATCACATTGGTTAAAATCCTTCAATTAGACAGAGGCGTCACCGACCCAATGGCGTATGAAAAACTGATCTTAGGGATACGCAAGCGCACCGAAGTGAGGATGAAGGCGCCCGATGTATTCCAGATATTATATGAAGATAGGGACCCAAAACTGTCTCGGACTTTGATCAATGTGTTAATTCAAATCTTCATAGAAGAAAATGTCTCAAAGAAAACCGACGAAGCGATGCTCGCCGTCAAATTTGCCGAGGAGCAAGCACAGATTTATAAAGGCAAATTAGAGGAATCCGAGAGGGCGCTTTACGAATCTAGGTCGAAATATCCGCTACAGCTTCCTGGAAAAGAACTGGATTTAAACGTCTCTATGTTAATCAATTACCAGACCTCTTTGACGTCTATCGAGATGAACATAAAAGAGGTTGAAAATAAAGTCGATTTATTAAAAAGACAGTTAGCGGGCCATGAGCCGGTTATCATTTCGCAAGAAATGATAGATTTGAACCCCGCGGTTACGCGTTTAAACGCGAAATTACAGGATTTGCAGTCGAGATTGGACGAGTTGATGACCAACAACCCCGATTCCCCTAAAATTTTGGACATCCAAATCGAGATGGAAGATGTTCGTGAAAAACTTCGGTTCGAGACAGAGAAATTAGTTGACAGCGAAACCGCCGATACAGCACCGCTTTTTTATCAAAGGTTGGAGCAGAAATCAAAGGATGCTCAGAGGGATGCCGATGATTTAAAAGCGAGAAAGAAGAGTTTAGGAAAGTTGGTTCGTGAATACGAAGGAAAAATAGAATCACTTCCTGAGCAGGAGAAGGAACTGGCGCATCTGATGAGGGATACCAGGGTAAATGAAAATATCTATGAGATGTTGCGGATGAAGGTGGAGGAAAATAGGCTTACCGCCGAGGAAGTAAAAGAGAAAGGCACAAAATACACCGTATTGGAAAGGGCACGCCTTCCATTGAAGCCCTCTAAACCGCAGATTCTTTTGACGAGCATGGTGGCCTTTATATTAGGTATGCTTTCCGGTTTTGGATGCGTATTTTTGGCTGAATTTGCAGACCATTCATTCAAAGGCGTTGAGGATGCCAAGAGATTTTTGGAATTGCCGGTATTGGGCTCTATACCAACAATAGTCGATGGTGACATTTTACAGGTGATTAGAAGTCGCCACAGACGGATTGCGATTTTGGTTATTATTTTCTTTATCATATTTTTTATAATAGCGGTTATAACTTCTAATATAAGGCAGTCTAAAGTTACTGAGGAGATACTCAAAACTGCCATCACCGAAAAAGGGACCGAGATAGAAGAAAGTGGCAAATAACAATAAAATAAATAAAATTAGCGAAGCGATAAAGAAGGCGGCGGAAGAGAAAGAGAAGGCCCTTGAGAAAGAACCTATTCCGCTTCCACCCCCTGCTGAGGCACCGCCCTCTTATGAAGCAGAAATTCCAGAGAAGATAATCAAAGCAGGCGTTGACCACAAAATAGTTGCTTATTATAATCCAAGGGACCCGATAGCCGAGCAATTCCGCGCCTTGCGGACACATTTATTTTCGCCTGAGACGGCTGGCCTGTTTGCCGGGCAGGGAAGCAATTTAAAGACGATAGCAATTACGAGTTCCTCGCATCAAGAAGGGAAGACCCTTGCCGCTGTAAATTTAGCCGTAGTTATAGCCCAGGATACGGAAAAACCAGTTCTTCTCGTAGATTGTAATTTGCGAAAGCCATCCGTTGATATATTTTTAGGGTTACACAGTGATAAGGGATTAAGCGATGTTTTAACGGGTAATACCAATCTTTCCGATGCATTGATAAATACCGATATAAAAAAATTGACCGTACTTCCTGCCGGCCATATTCCTGCAAACCCTGCGGAGTTGCTCGGCTCTCAGAAGATGAAGAATTTATTGACAGAGCTTAAAGCGCAGTTCGATTTCATCGTTTTAGATACGCCCCCGGTTACGCCTTACGCTGACCCAAGGATTTTGGGACCTTTAGTTGATGGAGTAGTAATGGTGGTTCGCACGGGTAAGACCCGCAGAGAGGCAGTCTTGCGCGCAGAAGACACATTAAAAAAAGTTGGCGCCAAGGTCTTAGGTTATGTTTTGACAGGCATCGAATACTATATACCAGATTATATTCACCGACATCTTTAAGTTTCTTTAAACTAAGGAGGCGCTCTCGGTGAATTCACATAAACCAAAATCCTAAATCAAGGGTTTTGGTTTTTTGTTTTTAATCTAAGAAAATGGATAAATATTGTCAAGAAATAGACATAACTGATAGCGAAAGTACCCATATAAAATTAATTAATCTAACTGGGAAAGGGAAAAAAGTCCTTGAGATAGGTTGTGCAAATGGTCGTATGTCTAAATATTTGGTCCAGAATGGCTGCGAAGTTACTGGAGTCGAGGTCGACGCTATTAAAGCTCAAATTGCCAAACAATTTTGTAAAGAAGTCA
>JBDRDF010000032.1:0-83609 GCA_043821025.1 Candidatus Omnitrophota bacterium | reverse complement strand
ACCGCTTTAAATTCTCTTGGCTCATCGCGATAATGTCCTCTCCTGCCATATAACCCTCCTTGTGAAAGAAGGATTATAGCATCTTCTGGATACGACACTTCTACTTTGGCAGAATACGACATTATCATTTTGGGATTACAGAAAAAGTTATAACGATTATAAAAGTGGCGACATCTTTCGCAGTCGTTCGACAATCGCAGGTAATTTCTCCAAAACATAATCTATATCTTCTTGCGTATTGTCAACTCCCAGGCTAAATAAAAGTGAGCCCTGTGCTAATGCCGGGTCAACACCTATCGCAGCCAGAACATGCGATGCTTTAAGCACGTGTGAAGTACAACTTGAGCCGCTCGCAACCATAACGCCTTGCATATTTAAAGACAGAAGCATCGACTCGCCTTCAATAAATTCTATGCTTACGTTTACATTTCCGGGAAGTCGTTGAATCGGATGACCGTTAAGATAAGTATTTTTTATCTGTTCCAACAGGCCCTTTATTAATTTGTCTCGAAGGGAAAGAATTTGCTCTATCCTCTTTTGTAAATCGCGTAAGGCGAGTTCTGCAGCTTTACCTAAACCTGCAATTCCCGGCACATTATCAGTGCCGGCGCGCCTTCCGCCCTCTTGAATTCCTCCATGAAAAAGGGGCGTTATCCTAACTCCCTTCCTTATATATAGAGCACCTACTCCTTTTGGACCGTAGAATTGATTGGCGGCTAAGCTTAACAGGTCAACACCTAATTCATTGACGTTTACCGGAATAGTACCAACGCTTGAAACGCTATCTGTGTGGAATAAAATGCCTTTCGATTTTGCTAGCTTTGAAATTTCAGAAATCGGCTCTATAGTTCCGATTTCATTATTCGCATGCATTATTGAAATCAAAATCGTGTCAGACCTTATTGTTTTCTCAACCGCCTTTGGATCGACCAGACCATATTTATCGACAGAAAGATACGCAACCTCAAATCCCATCTTCTCGAGTGCTTTCGCGGTGTTTATTATCGAATGATGCTCTATTTGCGAAGTGACTATATGTTTTCCTTTTGACTGGTTCGCCCACGCAATACCTTTTAACGCCATATTATTAGATTCTGTGCCGCAAGAGGTAAAGATTATCTCTTCGGGTACGGCGCCGATTAAGGCGGCAACTTTTGCCCTTGCATCTTCACAGGCGCGCTTTGCCTCATGCCCAAAATCGTGAAGGCTCATCGGGTTGCCGTAAATTTCTTTAAGGTATGGGAGCATCGCCTCTAAAACTTCTGGGTGCACTGGTGTGGTTGCTGCGTGGTCTAAATATACTCTTCGCATCTTAAAGTTCTACTTTAAATTTTAAACTGCCTCAACCCGCTCCATCTCAGGCACAACTTCTTTAATGGCACGCTGAATTCCCATCTGAAGCGTCATCTGCGACATCGGACATCCACCACACGCACCAGTCAAACGAACCTTAACAACTCTTCCAACGATATCGACTAACTCCACGTCGCCGCCGTCTGCCTGAAGGGCAGGTCGAATTTTATTCAAAGCATCTTGAACTTTCGTCCTCAATTCCTGATTCTCTGCCATCTCTTTCTCCTTTCACTTTATCACTTTAGGGACAGTCCCTGAGCTAATCGGGAGACTGTCCCTATCTTTTACTATATATACAGCCACAGTAGGTTTGCCGATATAGGCCGGCTTCGTCAGCCATTTTAGTGGCTATTTTAAAACCGTCGTTCTTTTTGAAATCAGCCTCGTAAAAATCTAAAGAATGCATCTCTGCTATCGTCTGCCCCACCCTATTTATCGTCTCTGCCCTTTTATGGGGGCTTGTGCTCAGGGTCGTTGCAAAATGTTCAACTTTATTTGCGATGGCAAACTGTGCGGTTTTACCTAACCTTATTCTATAGCAGACCTCGCACCTTGCCCCGCCTTCCGGTTCATCTTCAAGTCCCTTCATAGAATTAAACCATATGTTTGAGTCGTAACTCAACTCGTGAAATTTCACGCCGATTTTGTTGGCGTATTCTCTTGCCTCTTCCAAGCGCGTGTTATATTCTTCTTCTGGATGGATATTTGGATTGTAAAAAAATAACTCTACTTCATATTCGGTTTGAAGCGCCTTTATGGGATATGTGCAACAAGGAGCACAGCAGACATGAAGTAATAATTTTAGTTTGGTGCTCACAATCCTATTTTATCACAGGCTGACCAATTGTGCCAGCGCAACATTACCTATTATTAATTATTCTTTAAACTAAGTCGTAGCTTCCAAATCCCAGACGAAGGCCTTGACACCCTCTTTGCCTAACCTGTTTCGCAATTCCTCTACACAATCTAAGCAGGATTTGGCTTTGCTTTCTTCTACAGCACAAAATAAGACATTATTAAGGCCTGGCCAAACCTCGCTGCCTAAATGGGTGCCGCTGGTTTTGCCTTTTCCTTGAACCTGGGTCCATTTGGTATAATTCTCCATTCCGCAGCGGGCCAAAATATCGGTTACCTCTTCCTCAATAGCTTGATTATAGGAAATCATTATCATCTTCATTTTCAAATTATCCTTTTCGATTATTCTTTTTAATGCGCTGCTCAAAGATAGCATAAATTACTGGGATTATAATCAATGTAACCGCAGTCGAAAATGATAATCCTCCGATCATCGTAATGCCCAGCGGATTCCAAGTTTCAGAACCTTCTCCGCGCGATATGGCTAATGGAAACATGCCGAATACAGTGGTAAGGGTGGTCATAAGAATTGGCCTCAACCTATTTTTTCCTCCTGTCCTTACCGCATCTATCATAGGCAGTCCCCTTGCACGTAGAATATTTATATAACTTATAAGCACAATAGCGTTATTGACGACTATTCCGCTCAGCATAATTATCCCTACAAAAGATGCAACGCTCAGCGTGATATTCGTCATAAACAAAGCCAAAAGTACGCCTGAAACTCCAAATGGTATGCTAAACAGAATTATAAATGGGTCGATGAGCGACTCAAATTGAGCAGCCATTACCATATATACTAAAAGTACGCTCAATATTAACACCAGAGTTAAATCCCTAAAAGATTCCTTCTGTTCTTCTATATCACCGCTAAATCTTACTGTGATTTCAGGTGGAATCTGTAATTTCTTCATTTGCTTATTTATATCTTCAGCTATTCTGCCTATGGAACGACCATAAATATTGGCTTCTACCTTAACAATCCTTTCCTGGTCCTTTCTCTCTATCTCAAGGGGTCCTATTCCCTGCACAATGGATGCTACATTATCCAACCGGATTAAATTCCCATACTTAGACTTAATTGAAATCCCCCTTAAATCCGATAATCCCTTTCTATCTTCTTCCCGCAATCTGACAAAGATGTCATACTCATCCCCAGCCTCGCGATATCTCGTGGCAGCTTTTCCATAAAAGAAAGTCCTTACCGTTTCGGTAACTTGAGATACATTTAGCCCTAAAGAAGACGCTTTTTGCCTGTCTATTTTCACCTGAAGTTCGGGCTTGCCAATGTCTCGCGAAATCGTAGGGTCAACGACTCCGGAGGTTTTTTCCATTATCCCCTTAATTTCATAAGCGAGCTCATTGGTCCGCTCAATATCATGGCCTAATATTTCAATCGTCAGAGGCTTACCTCCACCTAACAGAAGTCTAGCAAATGGACTCCCCGCCTCTATACTTATCTTCAAGACCTCAGGAATTTTTACGATTTCCTTTCTTACTGCCCGGGCGATTTCTTTTACGGAACGCTGCCTTTCACTTTTTTTGACTAATTTCGCTCCTACCGTAACAACGTGCGACCCCTGCTTCTGCATAAAAGCCATACTAAAACCAGCTGTGGTCTGTCCTGCTCTGCAAAACATAGATTCCATCTCGGGAATCTTATTTTTAAATATCCTCTCGATCTGACGAGCAACTCTATCGGTCTCCTCAACCCTCGTACCAATTGCCAATTCTGCGTTAACCGTTACAGTGCCGGTATCTTCTTCAGGAACAAATTCGATCCCTATCTTAGGGATTAAAGCCAAAGTAAATACGAATACCAATAAAGCTGATATGAGGACCAATTTTTTATGCCGCAGCGCCCAACCCAAAATTTGGCCGTAGCCCTCTTCTATTCTTTTAAATATCATCTCCGACCTATCATAAATCCAGGAAAATTTCGCTTTTCTTCCTGAGGGCGCTTTCACAGGATTGGCTAATAATTTTGAACAAAGCATCGGCGTAAAAGTAAAAGCTGTAAGGAGCGAAGCTAGAATTGCAATGATAATCATGCTTGAAAGTTGTTTAAACATAATGCCGGTGATACCACTTAAAAACATCATCGGAATAAATACCGCAACCGTAGTCAAGGTCGAGGCGCTTATCGCCAGCATCACCTCCGAAGAACCATAGACTGCGGCCTCTTTTATCTTCTCTCCGCTTTCCTTATGTCGAAATATGTTATCCACTATAACTATGGCATTATCCACTACTATCCCAATAGCGATGGCGAGGCTTGAGAGAGACATTATGTTTATGGTAAATCCGAATAAATACATAAATATAAAAGTAATAATTAAAGAAAAAGGAATGGTCATGGCTATGATAAACGATGGCCTAATCTGCCTAAGGAAGAACCAGACCGTAAGTATTACAAAAATTCCGCCCCAGTAAATCGTCTGCGAAAGGTTGTGAATTGCTTGAACTATAAATTCGGAGCTATCCATAACGAGGCTAAATCCCACATCTGGGGGAAGCCGTTTCTTAAGAACTTCCAATTCCTTTTTTATTTTTCTAGCTGCATCAACAGTGTTTGCGCCAGAGCGCTTTTGAATAATCATTATAAGCGCGGGTTTCTGGTCGCAACGCGCTATCATTGACTGCTCCTTAAAAGAATCTTCGATATCCGCAATATCTTTTAAGTAAATTAAAGCTCCGTTGCGCTGACCTACAATGACATCATTGAGTTCCTGAGGAGTCTTAAATTCGCCTGGCACTCTCAAGGTATGCTCGGTGAATCCCGCTTTTATTTCTCCCGCCGGAAAAGTAATATTCTCCGCAGCCAAGGTCTTTGTGATTTCCTCTACCGATAAATGGTATGCCTCCAACTTATCTTTGTGTAACTTAACGTTTATCTGCCTCTCTAAACCCCCTACAATTTGAACGGCTCCTACTTCTGGAATCCTCTTTAAGTAAGATGCGACTTCATCGTCTATTAAGTCAAACAATTTTGGATAGGTCTCGAAGGCGGTAACCCCGTAGAACATTATTGGGATCATCGAAGTATTGAATTTAAAAACTATGGGGGCCTCGATATCTTCGGGGAGGAATCTTTTAGCAAATTCGATTTGGTCCCTTATTTCATTGGAGGCCTCATCTAAGTTCGTGCCCCACTCGAATTGTGCCGTGACAATGGAAAAACCCTCTATTGAGCGCGAAGTCAGTTTGTCAAGATTACTTACAATGCTCACCCGGTTTTCTATTACTTCGGTTACCTCCGTCTCAACATCTTCGGCGCTGGCGCCTTCATATTGAGTAATTACACTAACCACTGGCGGTTCTATCTCAGGCATAAGGTCTATGGACATAAAATTAAGAGAAACCAAACCCAAGACAAGGATAGCGGAAAATATCATGATGTTGGTAACCGGATATCTTACGCCGAACTCAGGTAATCTCATCTTCCTTCCTCTTTTACAACTTCTACTTTAAGCCCATCCTCTATCCTGCTTTGACCTGCAACCACCACCAAATCATTTGGATTTACACCTAAGCTAATTTCCACCTTATCTAATTTCTCTATGCCAAGGCTAACTTCTCTCTTTTTAGCTATATTATCTTCGACTATAAAAACATAGGGCCCCTCGTCGGAACGCAATACCGCCTCTCGAGGTATGATTATTGCCTGTTTGCTTTCCTTCATTATCATTTCAACTCTGGCGTACATTCCCGGTTTTAGCTTACTGTGTTCATTTGATACGAACACCTCTACCGGAAAGGTCCTCGTAGCCGTATCTACCTGCGGACTAATCATAGATATCTGCCCTTCAAATTCTTCATTTGGATAAGCATCTACGTTGACTTTAACCTTTTGATTTAAAATAACCAATGAAAAATATTTTTCAGGAATATTTATCCTTGCTTTGACCTTTTCTATATCAATTATGTTTGCTACGGCAGTCTGAGGAGTTACTGAAGTGCCCTTATCTACGTAGATATTTGCAATTACACCATCTAATGGAGCCGTCACAGGGGAGGGCATATACTCAAATCCGATTTCGTCCCTATCTATGTACATCAGAATGTCATCCTTCTTGACGGGATCGCTTTCTTGTTTTATCTTCTCCTTTACCTTGCCGCTGACCCTCGGGAAAACCGCTGCCTCATCAGAGGCCCTAATCTCCCCCACAAACTGTTCCGTTATCCTAATATCCTCTTGCAGCACTTCGGCAATTCTTACCGGAATCGACTCGAGCTTTATCTTCGGCGGTTCCTTTCTTGCGCATCCGATTAATGCCGAAAATGCTGCAAAGGTACAAATCGTTAAAATTAAATATATCCTTGGATAAAATCGCATCTTCTTCTCCTTTTAAATTTATTCAAGTTTAACATCATTTTTAACCAAAGTAACTCCTATTTTTTTGTCTAAGGTTACGATTGAATCATGATAGTCTATGAGCGACTGAATATAATTTGTCTGTGCTGCTGATAAATCCTCCTGGTATTCTACCATATCGTGGGTGCTCACTAAACCTTCGGCGAAGCGTTTCTCTATCGCCGCATAACGGGCTTCTTCGGTCTCCTTCAACTTTAAAGAAGTTAAGACCTTCTTCTCTGTAATATTAATTCCCCTTGCTGCGTCCCTTACTTCAAGAATGATATTTTGCTGTAACCTCTCAAAGGAGAGTAGAAGCTGTGCCTTAGCAAGTTTTGTTTTCTCGAGTTCTGCCTTAGCCTGTCTATTTCCCCACGGAAAGCTTATCTTGACGCCTGCGCTCCAATCTCGATATTTACCTTCCGCTTCATTCTTTAAGGCATCAAGATAATTTTCATCCAATCCATTTAGGCCGAAACTTCCTACTAAATCAATTCGGGGAAGCAAATCGTTTTCTTTTAATTTGATACGAATATCCTGATTCATCAACTCTATCTTTGCGGCTTCGTAGTCCGGCCTATATTCAAAAGCCTGTTTTAAAGACTCAACTAAATCGACGTCGGTGGCTTCAAAATTCAATGTATCTAAAGGTTCGATCCTTGCGTTCCATAACTCCGGCTCGTCTATTATATTTGTTACATATTTTAAATTATCCTCCGCGAGCTTCAGGGACCTTTCGACCGCAAGAAGCTCATCCTCCCTCTTTGCCACCCCATTCTGCGCCTCTAACAAATCAACTGAGTGCGCCAAACCTTTCTCGTATCTTTTTTGGATTACGCCTAATAGGTCCTGGGCCCTTTTTAAGGAAACTTCAGCGGTCTTTTGCTTCTCTAAATTCAGAAGGTAATTATAATAGGCCTTTTTCACATCGCTTAGGATTTGTAACAATTCGCTTTTTAATTCCTGGTCAGATTTTTTCAAATTGTTCTTTGCGATAGTGATATTGGCCCTGTTGACAAAAGTTCCAAAGCCTTTAAGAAGAGGCTGCGTTAGTATTATCGTCGCTTCCGATTTATTGTAGGGGTTGACTGTTTGGAAAGGAGCATTGCTCTTATATTTTTTATTGTCGAAACTTATGTCATATTCGGCCCCCAACGGCGTCTTCCCTCCCACTCCAATATTTAATTTATTAGTATGTGACTTGGAGACTGCGGGACTAAAGAAACTTGAAGACGAAGATTGCTCTTTGGTGTCCTCTGATGAGGCCTCTACGTTTAGGGTCGGGTCAAAAACTGACTCCGCTATCCTTATGTCCTGCTGAGAAATGAGGGGCTCTATCTTTTTAATCCTAACTTCTGAATTATTTTTTAAGGCGAAACCAATGCAGTCAACTAAACCAATCTTTAATACCCTTTCCTGACCCGCAGAGGCGATGAAAAGAGCCCTCCTTATTGCTTCCTCTCTTTCAAAAATCTCCTTCGTAGTATCTTCGGCACGGCTAAGAGGAAAAGAAGACAACAAAATTGGGACTGCAACTAAATAGAAAAGAAATCTCTTCATCCCTTTGCTTTTATCCCTTCCAAAAATATTCGTTTTATCTCGTCCCTGGCATCTTTGACTGAAAACTTTCCAAACCCAAAATGTAACCTTAAGATTGTTATTTGCATCATTCCAAGTAGGCTTGAGGCAGCTAAGTTTGGGTTCAAATCCTTGAATTCGCCCTCTTTTACTCCCTGCCTTATTATATCTTCGACGATCTTTACGTAAGGGATTATTGCGACCTTTAAGATATGACCCATCATTACCGTTGTATCGCCTGACTTTCCATAGATTGCCTGAAAGATATTATCCTTCCCGGTAAAATACTCAAAATGGAAATCTATCAATTTGCCTAATTTATCTTTTGCGGTGCGGCTTTTCTCGATTTCATCAACAAGTTTTTGTCTGAACTCTTCGGCATACTCCTTTATCATATTGCAGCAAAGGTCGTATTTGCTCTTAAAATAGTGATAGATTATGCCTTCGGAGACACCGGCTCTTTTGGCTATCTGGTCTGTGGTGGCCCTTATAAAGCCCTCTTTCGCTGCAACCAAAAGTGCCGCGTTAATTATCTTTTGACGAGTATTTAACTCTGAAATGTCTACTGTGCCCATATCCTTTCCTTATTGAGTGAGTGCTCACTCAATATAGTATAATAAAAATTTGAACATTGTCAAGAAAAAAGGGACGGTTCTTGTGCTAATCAGGGAAGTGTCCCTTTCCTTGTGGATAAGGGGACACTTTTAGCTTTGGCATCAGAACCGTCCCTATGGCATTATAAGTGGTGCGCAACAGAAAACGAAGGTCTTTTATGGAGATATTGAGCGGCGGCATAAGGACGATGACTGGCCCAAGCGGCCTTAAGATAATTCCATGTTTTCTTAATTCCTCTATCACCTTCCACCCTGTCCTATCTTCCCATTTATATGGTTCTTTTGTTGACTCATTCTTTACCAACTCAATCCCAGTCATCATCCCCTGTTGCCTTATGTCGCCTACGTGGTCTAAATCGTAAAATCTCCTTAAATTATTCTTTAAAAATTCTATTTTTGGCTGCAGTTTCCTTAATGTTTTCTCTTTCTTAAAAATTTCCAAATTAGCGATTGCTACTTTGCATGCCAATGGATTTCCCGAATAGGTATGTCCGTGAAAAAATGTCTTTTTCTCAGAGTAATCCCCGAGAAATCCTGAATAGACCTCGTCCGTAGTAAGCGTTGCCGCCAATGGCAAATATCCTCCTGTGATAGATTTAGCAAGGCATAAAAAATCCGGCGTGACATTTTCATGCTCGCATGCGAACATCCTACCAGTCCTTCCGAAACCGGTGGCAACCTCATCTAAAATCAATAAAATTCCATATCTATCGCACAACTTACGCAATCTTCTAATAAATCCCTTGGGCTGTGTAATCATTCCCGCTGCCGCTTGAATTAAGGGCTCGATTATAAGTGCTGCAACGTGGTTATGATATCGTCTCATTGTCCTCTCTATTTCTCTAAGGCATCTTATCTTACACTTTGGATAAGTCAGACTTAGGTGGCACCTATAACAATATGGGGCATTGACCTTAATTGATTTAAACAAAAGCGGCTTATAAATCTTGTGAAATAAATCTATGCCACCGACGCTAACCGAGCCTATTGTGTCTCCATGGTATGCATTTACAAAAGTGATAAACTTTACCTTTTCCTTTTTTCCTTTCTGCTGCCAATACTGAAACGCCATCTTCAACGCTATCTCAACCGCCGTAGAACCATTGTCTGAATAAAATACCTTCGTCAAGCCACGAGGTGCAATTCCTATCAATCGCTTCGCCAATTCAATTGAGGGTTCATTACCTACGCCTAGCAAAGTTGAATGTGCAATCTTATTCAATTGCTCTCGAACAACCCTGTTTAATCTTTCGTTTCTATGCCCATGGACATTTACCCATAAAGAAGATACGCCGTCTAAATACCATCTGCCATCGATATCTTTTAAATACGAGCCCTTTCCTTCCTCGATAACCAAAGGCTCTGCTTTTTCGTAGTCCTTCATTTGCGTAAATGGGTGCCAAATATATTTTCTGTCCCAAACTTTTAGATAATTCTTATCAGCTGTGCCATTCTCATTCAAAATTGAAGACAGATCTATTTTCTTCACAACATCTTCTAATATATTTAACCTAATCCGCTTCGCATCGATCTTAGGAATGTGTGAGATTGCTCCTAATATCGGAACTCCTGTCAAATTCGAGATTATCTTTGGATTTGTCTTTTCGCATATCGTTAAGGGTTTATCTTCGATCTGATTAAATATAATCCCAACGTTCTTAATCCCTAAATTACGGGCGGCCTCGATTGTCAAAAGCGTGTGATTTATTGTGCCCAACCCTAAACGGGAGATTATCAAAATCGGTAAATTTAAATCTAAGACAAGGTCCTTCATCAAATATCCATCGCTTATAGGCACTAAAAGTCCGCCCGCACCTTCTACAATCATAAATTGATGTCTAGCGCTTAAGACGTTAAATGCGTTGATTATCTTTTTCGGCGATATAATTCTTCTTTCTATTTTTGCAGCCACGCTTGGGGCAAGCGGAACTTTAAAACAATATGGATTGATTAAAGAAAGTTCATCCCTTGCGTCGCTTGCTCGAACTAAAAATTCAGCGTCCTGCGAAATTAACTTACCATCCTTTTTTATCGCCCCAGATTGAATGGGCTTCATAACGCCGCAGTCGATGCCTTTCTTCTTTAAGCCGTAAGCGATTGCGGCGCCGATAAATGTCTTTCCGATCTCGGTATCAGTCCCTGTTATAAAAATTCCCTTCCTCAATCTTTCCTCTTCGCGCTTATTATTAAACCTTCAAGGGTAGCGAAAATTGTGCCGTTTGAAGAATATCTTTCTTTGTAAATCTCATCTATCTCTTTCAAGACCGCCCTACCTCCTATACCTTGAATCCAATTATCATAATGATGATTTGCGCCGATGTTTTTTAACCACTCGAGGATTTCGTACGTTGATTTATAAGCAGGGCGCCTTTTAAATCTCATAACCTTAACAATAGAAAACCCAGCTTTTTTTAAAGCGCTAAGCACGGCTGAATCCGTAGGATGATCGTGAATTGTTGGCGGTATCAGGCCATTTATATTTTTATAAGCCCTCTCAAAAGAAAGATGTAATTCATATAGTGTATTTTTTGTCAACAAAGAGAGACAGAAAAATCCTTTGGGTTTTAAAATTCTTTCGACATCTAAAAAAGCTTCGAAAAGTTCCGGAATACTTTGATATACGACATTAGATACGGCAATATCAAATGATTCTTCTTTAAACGGCATCTCATTTAAATCTGCCTGTAATACAAACGGCCTATTCGATGGGAACGATCTTTTGTCCGCTGCATATTTAACCATGCCCGATGCTATATCAAACCCGACTACAAAAGCATCCGGATAAAGGACAGCCAATTCATATGTATGCCTTCCGGTTCCCATTCCTATATCTACTATATGGTTATAATTTAAACTTAGAGGCTTAAGGCGCTGAAAAAGCTCACCCCACATCTCGCGCTGAAGCCAAGCATTTTCATCGTATGTTTTGGCAGCTCTTGAAAAAGCGGTTATCTTCCGTTTATCCATTTTTCTAAAATCCGATTGAATTCTTTTGGGCGGGTCAAAAAGGGAACATGGCCGGCATCCTTTATGATTACCAATTTTGAACCTTTAATCTCCTTGTGCAAGTATTCGGATGCAGCTTTTGGAGTTATCGAATCGCCTTCGCCACAGACAATCAGCGTTGGCGTATCAATCCGTTTTATATCTTGCCGGAAATCGGCGTGCTCCAATATATTTAAGCTCGAAATCAACGCATCTTTATTTGGTTGCGGTCCTTCGTTGTTTTCAAAAAATATCGAACGACAAAAATCTAAAAGCGCACCATTGAAGTCCCGATTTAACCTACGCCTCATAAGCCTTAAATTTGACCCTTCGAATCCGAACTCAAATCCATCGCCCTTTAAAAATTTTGGGGTGCCACCGACTAAAACAATTGAGTTTATAATTTCAGGCGCGTTCCCAAGTAGCTCAAAAATTACATAGCAACCTAAAGACCAACCTATAAAATTTATCTCCTTTAAATTCAATTCCTTGCAAAGCATCAAAATATCAGTCGCAAAAGCATCGAGCAAATCATTCTCGCTTCTCCATTCCGACTTGCCATATCCCCTTAAGTCTATCGTTATTACACAGAATTTTTTCGATAGCGATTCTACCAGTTTTGCCCAAACTCGAGAATCGCATCCCCAACCGTGAATGAAAAAGAGATTCCTTCCCTTTCCTCTTATTTGGTAATTCATTATATTATCCACAACTCTCTGCCGACCTTTTTAAACAAATCGAGTGCCTTTTCCAAATCGCCTCTCTTATGTGTTGCCATAACTGTAACCCTAAGCCGCGCTTTTCCCTCCGGCACCGTCGGCGGGCGAATGCCCTGCACAAAAATTCCATACTCGTAACACCTTTTACTAAATTCCATTGTGATCTTTGGCTCTTTCGTCAAAATCGGAATTATAGGCGTCTGGCTTTCCAATGTATCGAACCCAAGCTCCTTCAAGCCCTCTTTTAAAAATGCGACGTTTTCCCATAATTTCTTACGTAACTCGGATTCCCTCTCGATTATTTCCAAAGCTACAATAGATGCCGCACAAATTGAAGGCGGAAGAGATGTCGTATAGATAAAACCTCTCGACTTATTTATCAAATAATCGATTAACGTTTTAGAGCCGCAGATAAATGCGCCGAACGAACCAACTGCTTTACTTAAAGTCCCCATCTGAACCCGGACCTTTCCGTCTAAACCAAAATGCTCAACCGCTCCCTTGCCTTTTTTACCTAAGACGCCTGTTGCATGCGCTTCGTCTATGTAAACCCATGTACCGTATTTCTCTGCTAACTCAACGATCTTTGGCAACGGCGTTATGTCTCCGTCCATACTAAAAATCGTATCGGTTATAATTATCTTGCGCCTAAATCCATCTGAATTTTTAAGCATATCCTCAAGGGCGTCCATATCCTTATGCGGATAACGCTTAAATTCTGCTCGGCTTAAGAGAATACCGTCGACTATGGAGGCATGATTTAATTTATCGGAGAATACGATATCGTTCTTCCCGCACAATGCTGAAATTGCACCCAAGTTTGCAGTGTAGCCAGAATTAAATAATAAAGCCGCCTCGTAACCCTTGAAGGCGGCTATCTTCTCTTCCAATCTTCTATGAAGGCTCATATTTCCGACGACGAGCCTCGATGCACCCGAACCCAATCCGTATCTATCTAACGCTTCTTTCGCTGCGTTTTTCAAGCGCTCATCATTAGCAAGCCCCAAATAATTGTTCGAACAAAAATTTAGAACTTCCTTCCCATCAACTACGACCTTTTCTCTCTGCTCGCCTTCCAAAAGGCGCAAAACACGACGCAGTCCCCTCTCCTCTAATTCGTCCAATTCCTTCCTAAGAGGCTCCATCGACTTTTAATCCCATATCTTCTATCATCTTTAAATCTTCTTCAGGAGTACTGCCTTTGGTCGTTAGGTAATTTCCGATAATAATCGCATCTGCTCCAGCAGTAAAAATCAATGGTTGAAGGCTTCGTAAATTTACTTGCCTGCCACCGCAGATCCTTATCTCTTTTTTCGGCAGGATAAATCTATAGATAGCAATCATCTTAAGCAATTCCAATGGTTTTAAAGGCGGGTTATTTTCAAATTGCGTTCCGGCTATTGGATTTAAAAAATTGATCGGAACACAATCAACATCTAATTCCCTTAACGCGAATGCAAGCTCCAATCTCTGATTTTGCGTCTCGCCCAATCCGAAAATCCCGCCGCAACAGACCTCCAATTCTGCTTCCTTTAAATCCTTGATGGTTGCGACCCTATCTTCGTAACGGTGAGTTGTGCATACGCTGGAAAAATAGCTTTTTGCCGTCTCTAAATTATGGTTATACCTTGTAAGGCCTGCCTCCTTTAATCTATAAATCCCTTCTTTAGAAATAAATCCGAGGGAGGCATCGATTTTAAGTTTCGGGAATTCAACCCTTACTTTTCTAATCACATCGCAAATGGTATCAAGTTCATCTAGTTCATCTACCCCTCTGCCGCTTATAACGATACAAAACCTGTTCGTCTTTACTTTAGCAGCTTCTCTGGCTCTATTCAATATCTCATCGGCAGAAAGTAAGGGATATTCCGGGACATCAGCATTATGATAGCTGGACTGAGAACAAAATGCGCAATCCTCAGGGCAGTTTCCGGATTTCGCGTTTGTGATGGAACATAAGTTTACGATATTGCTTCGATATTTCCCGCGGATGGAATTTGCGGTACTAAGAAGTGAATAAAATTCGCGTTCGGATGTATTTAATAATTCCTCTGCTTCGCCGAATGAAATATCTTCGCCGGAGAGAACTTTATCTCTTAATTTTTCTATGAAACACAAAAATAACGCCCTCCTTTTATTAAGATTATAATTTAAGGAGGGCTAATTGTCAACCAAAATTAAGATTTTGGTTTACAATCTATTGAACCCGGCCAAAGACCTCAAATTCCCATAGGGAGTAACCCCATTCTTTACCGCGAGCAGTTCCATAAATACGAACGTATCTTCCCGAAGCGTTTAAATTAGTTATCTCTTCCATTTTGCCGATGCCGTTTTCCGTTGAATATACAGTCCTCCAACTTTTAGCATCATCTGATACCTGAATCTTATACTCTCTGCCGTAGGCGCTCTCCCATTGTAATCTTACCGCTTCCATGGAATGGACTTCCCCAAGGTCAATATAAATCCACTGGGGATCATAAAACTCCGACGACCAGCGAGTATTTAGATTGCCATCTACAACATTTGATGCGGGATATGACTGATTTTCCAATGAAGAGGCATAAGCGGTTTTACCTTGTGAAAGCAGTTTTGGGGCATTTGGATCGATAACAAAGTGTGCTGTAATTTTTTTATGTCTATTCATAACGATAGTGGCTGGATTCCCCTCGGCTAAGACATCTCCGCTCCAGTGGCTAAACTTATACCCTATATTCGGCACTGCCGTAAGCTTTACCCTTGACCTCTTTTTATATCTGTCCTGTTTGGGTTCGGTTATTATATACCCATTATTGGCTGATGTTGCCAAAAAATAAGTCCCTGGAATTTCTTTGCCATATACGCGAACGTAATCTATATTGTGATGCTGAGGGAATACCGTCGTGTCATCCGGATTTCCGGGCATATTCCCCCCCACCGCTGTATTAAGAATAATGAAAAACGGTTCCTGCGGAACGTGCTTTTTGGTAGAAAAACGCTGCGTGCCATCCACGTACCAACGGATTTCGTTCGGCTCCCATTCAACGGCAAAGGTATGAAAATCCTTTGTGAAATCCGGGCCGGAATAGGTGGAGGATTCGTATCTGTTATGTGGCCAGATGCCATAATGATTTGTCATGTGAACTCTATTAGGCCTGTGCCCGACCAATTCCATGATATCGATTTCAGGCGGCCATTTCCCGCTATTGGGCAACAACCAGTGAGCTGGCCACAACCCTTTGGTCCCAGGAAGTTTCGCGCGGACCTCCACACGTCCATACTGAAAAAAGAACTTTCCCCTTGTCTCAACGAGACCAGAGGTATACTCACGACCGCCCATTTGCCTCTTTTGACTTCTAAGCGTTAATACACCGTCATGGACGTATACCTCCTCAGGGGTATAATATTGCAGTTCGTTGTTCTTTATTAACGCGGCATCTTCGATTCTCCATTTGGACAAATCAAGCTTATCCACTTCAAATTCGTCTTGCCAGATTAAATACCATCCTGAAATGTTAGCGTGAACGCCGGACCTTAGTTCGCCTTCTGTTTCGCTTGAAGTAAAAATAGCAAAAGATACAATAACGCCCAGAAAAAATATTTTTAATGCTATTTTCCCATTAAACTTTTGCATAATCACCTCCGAATTTTAAAAGATATTTTATATTTTAGGGTGGAAGTTACGCAAACGCAAGGAATTTGTTACAACCGAGACCGAACTAAATGCCATGGCAAAAGACGCAAAAATTGGGCTCAGTAAAATCCCAAAAAAAGGGTATAGGACACCAGCGGCAATTGGGATTGCGGCAACATTGTAGAAAAACGCCCAAAATAGATTCTGCTTTATCGTGCGCATAGTCCGTTTAGAAAGCTGAATCGCTGTTATGACAGCTCGTAAATCTTCCTTAATTAAGGTAATGTCCGAAGATTCCATCGCAACATCCGTGCCGCTTCCGATAGCAATTCCAATATCGGCCTGTGCTAATGCGGGAGCGTCATTTATTCCGTCGCCTACCATCGCGACCCTTTTGCCTTGTCCTTGCAATTTCTTAATCTCATTTGCCTTATCTTTTGGCAGAACTTCTGCTAAGGTCTCATCTAAATTTAATCTTTTCGCGATCGTTTCTGCCGTACGTTTATTATCTCCGGTGATCATGATTACTTCGAGTCCCATTTTGTGCAACGCATCGACTGCCTCCTTGGACTTGTCTTTTAGAGTATCCGCTACAGCAAACAAACCCATTGCTTTGTCATTAACCGCTAAAAATATCGGCGTCTTGCCTTCGTTAGAAAATTCCTCTGCTTTGGATCCTAAACCTTCAACATTGATATTATTATCCTTCATAAATTTTAGATTTCCTAAAACAACCTCTCTATCTTCAACCTTTGCCCTTACTCCCTGACCCGCGATAGCGTTGAATTGCGAGGGCTGCTCTAATTTTAAATTTCTTTCGCGTGCCATATTCACGATCGCTTCTGCCAATGGGTGTTCGGAGTTTTTTTCGACGGAGGCGGCAAGTAAAAGCACATCATCTTTAGAACTACCTTCGCTTACAACAATATCGGTAACTGCTGGTTTGCCTTTCGTCAAAGTCCCCGTCTTATCAAATATAACGGAATCTACCTTGTGCACCACTTCAAGCGCCTCGCCTCCTTTAATCAGCACGCCATACTCAGCACCTTTGCCTGTTCCTACCATAATCGCTGTGGGCGTTGCTAAACCTAAAGCGCAAGGACAAGCAATAATCAACACCGCAACAAAATTCAACAATGCGTATGTAAGCTGTGGTTGTGGTCCGATAAGATACCATATTATAAACGTTGCTATCGCAATAGTAATAACAATGGGGACAAAAAAACCTGAAATTCTATCAGCTAACCGTTGAATCGGCGCTTTCGAACCCTGTGCATCTTGTACCAATTTTATAATCTGCGCTAACGCTGTATCTTTACCAACCTTCGTCGCTACAAACTTAAAAGCGCCTGATTTATTTATCGTAGCACCTATTATTTCATCTCCAACGTTTTTCTCGACAGGCATAGATTCGCCGGTTAACATAGATTCGTCCACAAAAGACGAACCTTCTTTTATAATCCCATCAACCGGTATCTTCTCCCCGGGCCTGACTAATATTAAGTCACCTTTTTTGACCTCTTCTATTGGAACGTCTATTTCATCTCCGTCCCTTATAACCCTTGCTGTCTTCGGCTTTAAACCAATGAGTTTTTTTATTGCCTCGGATGTCCTACCTTTAGCCTTTTCTTCCAGAAGCCTGCCTAACAGAATGAGGGTAATGATAACTGCCGCTGTATCGTAATAAACCTCTACCTTAAAACCGCCTTTGGTAAAAAATTCCGGATAAAACGTAGCGACGACGCTGTAGAAATATGCGGCGAAGGTGCCCATTGCAATCAATGTGTTCATATCCGTTGTCTTATGTTTGGCCGCGACATATGTAGCTTTGAAGAACTGCCATCCGCCCCAGAATTGGACAGGCGTGGTTAAAATAAAGAGAATTATGAACGACGTCGCACGAAAACTAAAAATTAAAATAAAAGTGGTTAGAATCGCACTTATCGTAAACTTGAGCTTTAAATTGCTGTATTCTCTTGCGCGGATTTTCTCCTCAACATCAGTGGTTTCTTCTGCCTCCAAGGGTTTATATCCGATGTTTTCGATAACCTTTTTTAAACCGGCTAAATTTATTTCTGACGGATTATATTCTATCGTCGCCTTCTTAGTCGCAAAATTGACGTTTGCGGTAATAACCCCCTGCTGCCTTTTTAAGGCGTGCTCTATCTTCGCAACGCAGGATGAACAGGATATGCCTTCTATTGGAATTGTGACTTTTTCCATATTGACCATGCTATTAAATTTTAAATTCTCTTAAGAATTTCGCTGACTCTTCAGGAAGAGCGACGTTAATGTGAATCCCGGAGCCGATTTCAAATCCGGCTTGGGTTGAAAGACGGGGTAATATCTGAATGTGCCAATGATAATATGGCTCGTCAGAGGAATAGTGTGGCACCGTATTTATGCAGTAATTATAGTCGGGATTGTTTAAAGAATGATACATCTTCGCAAGGATGTTCTGTAATATCTGAGCCAGAGGGTTTATGTCGTCCGGCTGTAAATCAGCAAATGACGTTTCATGTCTTAACGGTAAAATCCAAATCTCATGCGGAACTGAAGCGGCGTAGGGCACGAATGCAATGAACCTATCATTTTGCAATATAACCCTCTCATTCTCTTTTAGCTCATTCTCTATTATATCGCAGAATACGCACCTTCCTAATTCATCATAATATCTCTGCGCTTCGTAAAGTCGATTTCTGATATGAGACGGAACTATTGCAGTAGCTACTAACTGCGAATGCGGATGAAGAAGCGATGCGCCTGCCAAAGTTCCTTGGTTGCGGAATATTATAATCAATTTGTAGGAGGGATCCCAATCCAAAACTAAATACCTATCGTGGTATCCGCGGATTACATTTTCGACTTCGGCTACGCTCATCGTGCCCAAGGTCTTGCCGTGGTCTGGGTTCTCTATTATTACCTCGTGCTTACCCATGCCGTTCATCCGAAGATAAATCCCGGATTTTGACCTTTCTACAACTACAGAGGTTGCAGAAGGAATCAGTGCAGGAAATTTATTTGGCACAACCCTGACATGCCATCCCTTCTCGCCTGATTTCGTCCCTTCTTTGCGATATCCTAATATCTCGTTCGGCGTTTTAGATTCGTTTCCCTCACAAAACGGACAATTAGCATCATAAGACGGCGAAGTTACAAGGAGCTCTTTTTTCTTCGCAAACTCTTCCGGCCTTTTGGCGCGTTCGGTAGCGATAATAACCCACTCTTTTGTGGCGAGGTTTTGTCTTAGTTCTGGCATTTAAGTAACTCCTTTTTAACTTAATGCATCATATGTTTGTGTTCGTATGTTTCTTTTCCCTCCTCTGATTTTTCACCGATATATTTTTCAGGGTTCGCCTCAAATTCCGATTTACATCCCGGACAACAGAGATTGTAGATCTTGCTTTTATACTCATAGGTCACTTTGGTCTTCTCATCGATCTTTTCGTCCAAAACCGGACAGATTTCATTACCGACATTTATGGCTTCGGGCTCTGTCTCCAAATCTTGCACCTGTGTAGTTCTAGTTGACGTCATTTTACTGCTGGTTATGCCACCGCACATGGTAGCAAATGTTGTCCTAATTAAGCTCAGAACAAATAATATACTAACTACCAAAATGAAAATTTTTTTCATTTTATACCATTTTTTCTCCTACAAGCAAATATAATCACCGGTGGTTTTATCCTAATGTCCTTCCTTGCAATGGGCAATGGGTCTTATAAGCCACTTAATGGTTACTCTTGCCATTTGCTTTCACCTCACTTCCTAAAACTTTGATTTTTTTAAACTGCCTCTCTTTTAGCCAGCAATAGAGGACAGGCACTAAGATCAAATTAGACAAGGTTGCGGTTACTAAACCACCCACGGTAGGAGAAGCCATAGGTTTCATTATCTCTGAACCTGTACCGGTTGATAACATAAGGGGCATAAGAGCAATGATTGTGGTCGTCGTAGTCATCATTATTGGCCTTACGCGTAAGAGGCCTCCTTGTATTACTGTATCTCTAATCTCTTTTAATGAACTTGGCTTTTTCTGTCTAAATAGATCGTCCAAGCAGGATACAAGCACAACCGCATTATCTGTAGCTACACCAAAGAGAGCAATAAAGCCCACCCAAACGGCAGTTGAGAATTTAAAACCCAATATAAATAATAGAATAATCCCTCCCATGAGAGAAACCGGCAGGCCTGTAGATACAACAGCCAGAGAGCTAAAAGACTTAAATGCCATATACAAAAGCAATAAAATTATAGCTGAGCAAATCGCCAAAGATGGTATGAGTCTTCTGCGTGATTCCATCTCTGACTCAAACTGTCCTGACCAGCTAATATAGTAGCCAGCAGGTAAGTTTATTTTACCGCTCTTTATTGCTTCGTTTACAGTCTTTTGAGCCAGCTTTACAAAATCAACCAAACCAATCACATCTTGATTAACATTTATAAATATTCGAGCATAGGGAAGCGTATTTTCCGACTGAATCATAGATGGTCCAGTAACTCTTTTTAATCTTGCTACCTGACTTAGAGGAATCTGTTCACCCATCATCGATGAAACAAATATCCTGTTTAAAGCCTCAGGGCTATCCCTTAGCTCTCGCATATACCTTACCCTTACCGGATAACGCTCTCTACCTTCTACGGTAGTAGTCAAATTCTCTCCTCCAATAGCAGTCATAATAATCTCTTGAATATCGTCTATTCTTAATCCGTAGCGCGCTGCTTGATTTCTGTCTATCTCAATTTCAAAATAAGGCAAACTCCCAAACCGCTCTGCAAACGGCGAGACCGCGCCTTTGACTTGACTCACTATCCTCTCTAATTCGATAGCAATTTCTTCGATTTTGTTCAAATCAAAGCCAAAAACCTTTATCCCCACAGGAGTCTGAATTCCTGTAGCAAGCATATCAATTCTATTTCTTATCGGCTGAGTCATAATAGGACTTACTCCGGGGATTTTGGTCTTTTCTTGTATCTGCTCAACTAATTTTTCTCGTGTCATACCTTTTCGCCACTCTTTTTGTGGCCTTAAGTGAATAATTGTCTCAATCATTATTATTGGTGCGGGGTCTGTGGCAGTCTCAGCGCGGCCTAATTTTCCTACTGCCCATTCTACCTCATTAGGAAAATCGTTCTTTATAATTATATCTTGCTTTTTCATCACATCCATTACCTGCGTTAGGGATGCGCCGGGCAATAGTACTGGCATAAATAACAAATCTCCTTCATTTAACGGTGGCATAAATTCCTGCTTCATCAATACAGCAGAGATCCCGCCTAAAAGTAGGATTACGCAAGAAATTAGTATAATTGTCTTTTTACGATTAAGTGACCAACTAATAACGGGTTTATAGATCTTATGAAGGAATCTAGAAGTGGCATTATCTTCAGCCAACCTTAATCTTCCTCTTAATAAATAATATGATAAGGTTGGTATTAAGGTTAAGGCAATAATCGCTGCGCCCACCATAGCAAAGGTTTTGGTAAAGGCTAATGGTATAAAGAGTTTTCCTGCTTGGCCAGTCAAAACAAATACAGGAATAAATCCGATAATGGTTGTAAGAAGGGCAAATAATACGGGTTTTCCTACCTCTTGAGCAGCTTTAATACAGACCTGTAATCTTTCTTCAGAAGGTAAGTTAGGTAAATTTCTCTCTGCTCGGCGTTCTGCGAGCTTGCGGTAAATATTCTCAACCAAAACACAGCCTGAATCAACCATCACACCAATGGCAATCGCAATACCACCCAAGGACATAATATTAGCATCCACGCCTCTTATGCGCATTAGTATAAATGAAATTAATACACCTATAGGTAATACGATTGAAATAATCACACTTCCCCAGAAATGTAATAGAAATACCACAATCACAAAAATAGTAATGATGATTTCTTGAATCAGGGCATCGCGTAAGGTGTTTATCGATCTGAGAATAAGGCCTGTGCGGTCATAGAAAGGAACAATTCTTACTCCTGGAGACAATCCTATTTTTAGCTCCTCCAATTTGTTTTTTATGCCTTGGATTACCCTTAAGGGATTCTCACCATAGCGCATAAGCACAACGCCGCCGGTTACCTCTTTGCCTTCTTTATCTAAGGTGCCTCTTCTAAAATCAGGGCCTAAGGTAACTGTGCCGATATTTTTTATATATACAGGTGTACCTGCGTGACTGGATATGACTATATTCTCTATATCTTTAATCGTTTTGATAAAACCTACTCCCCGGATAATAAACTCAACACCACCTTCTTCAAACACCTTCGCACCCACGTCGATATTGGACCGTTTAACCGCTGTTAAGACATCCATCAGCTTTACATCATAGGCAAGTAGTTTGTTAGGATCCACATCTATCTGGTATTGCTTAACATAACCACCCACAGAGCCAACTTCTGAGACGCCTGAAACAGAATTTAATTGATAACGCACATACCAATCTTGAAGTGAACGCAGTTGGCTTAAATCATAATGCGATGCTACTAATTTTTTACCATCTATCGGACATTTACCAGGTTTATCATAACTATTTTGAGGATGGTCTAGACAATAATAACCATTTTCTACAGTGTACCAGAAGATTTGTCCTAAGGCAGTAGCATCCGGACCTAAAGAAACCATTGTCCCTTCAGGTAATCCGGCGGTGGCAAAATTAAGCCTCTCTAATACACGGGTTCTAGCCCAGTAATAATCAACTCCTTCTTTAAAAATAAGATAAATCATGCCAATGCCAAAACCTGAAGCTGAACGAATAACCTTTACTCCGGGAGTCCCTAATAGGCGTGTAGTTAAAGGATAAACCACCTGGTCCTCCACATCCTTGGGACTTCTTCCTGGCCAGTCTGCGAATACAATAACCTGTAATTCACCTATATCGGGAATTGCATCAATGGCTGTATTCTTTATCGAAAAAATTCCCCATACAATAATAAGAATAAATGCAGAAATAACCAAAAAACGATTTTTTAAACAGACTTCGATTAACCTATCTATCATATTACCTCTTTAAGGTTAATGAATATGAGGTTTTGTTTCTTCTTTAACGCCTAATGCGCCACCATATACACCAGCAGCTACCCCCGTTATCTGGCTTTGAGAATCAATTAAGAAATTACCTTTGGTAACCACCAAATCATTTTCTTTTAAGCCGCCAACTACAGGGTAAAACTTTTGTTTTTCGCCATCAACATAGGAGATTGCCTCTGGCCCAACTTTTACCTCTTTGCCGAGATATGAACCGCCTCCTAAATCTAAATAAACGATCTTACGCAGACCTGTATCTAATACGGCATCTTTGGGTATCGCTAAAACAAGTTTATGCTGGTCATTTTCATCGGTAAGATATGATTCGATAAAGATATCCACATACATCTGTGGTTTTAACTTAAGCTGGGGGTTATCTATCTTTGCCCTTATGCGCACTGAGCGGGTCATAGGGTTAAGCACGGGATCGACTGCCTCTATCTTACCCCTAAATTCTTCGTCCGGGAAACTTACAGAATATATCTTCATGGGTTGGCCTATCCTAATCCAACTTAACTCATATTCATAGATATCCGCATAGACCCAAACAAAAGGATTCTCTTCATTTGATATAATTAGACTGCTGTCAGGCTTGTTTTGTGTAGCTAATTCTTTGATCTGTTCTTCTCCCAATCCTAATAGACGCAATTTCAAGCCAGCTGCCTCTACAAGGCTTGATGCACGCTTTTTTATCTCTGGAATTTCGCTTGCTTTTAAATCCTCTTGTGCTTTAAGTGCCTGAATGTATTCTTCCTCTGCTTTATACGACTCGGGGTCATAGGCAATTCTTCCTACGGTGCGAATTTCTTTGAAAAGATGCCTAAGAGTAACCGGTTCGGATTTTATTCCTGCCAAGGAGATATCTCGGCTGCTTAATTTAATAATTGCTTCTTCAGGTGCCGCTTGCGAAACAGTCTCTTCTTCGTATATCGGAATTAATTTCATATTGCATATGGGGCAATTTCCGGGTTTGTCCTGTTTTACCTGCGGATGCATACCACAAGTCCAATATTTTATCTTCTTTTGACTTACTGTGGTTTCTTTTTTAATCGGCGGTGCCTGATGTTGATGCTGGGCATACAATGAAACGTTGCTAAAAAGGACTACCAAAGTAATTATAAGTAACAATATTTTTTTCATTTTATCACCCCTTTTAAATCTATACCTACAGTCCTTTCTAAATCCGCTAAATTCGTATTATATTCAACCAATGATTTATAATAGTCCATTTTCGTCTCAATAAGCATCCTTTCGTTGTCTAAGATCATCATAAAATCACCTCTTCCTGAACGAAAACCTGCTAAAGAAGACTCAATAGAACTTTCTAATATAGGTATCAAATTAGTTTTATATAGTTTAATCTTATTCTTGGCAATTTCTACTTTTGTGGCTAAATCCTTGGTTTCGGATAATGACCTATTCTTCATTGCCTGATAAGCTGCATTTGCCTCATCTATATTAGCAATCGCTTCCTTTACTTCATAACGCTGTTTTGTCCAGAACCAAAAAGGTAAAGTAAAACCTAACATCAAATCCCAAGGGCCAATGCCTCCGGTAAAACCGCGAAGTGCAATTTGTGCCATTAAATCCGGCAAATAATTTCTTTCGGCCAAGGACTTGGCGTATTTATTTCTCTCTATCGCATAAGAAAAGATTAGCAATTCTGGTTGATTCACTAAGGTAAGTTTGTATAAATATGTTATATCTATATTAAAAGATGCGTCTTCTTGTAACTCTGCAATAACTAAGGGGCTTTCGGGATCTCGGTTTAGCAAAGCATTTATCCGCGTTATCTTCGCCAACTGTTCCTGTCTCAGATTAGCAATATTATTGCTTAGACTGGCTATTTCGAGATTTATTTTAAAAATCTCTTCCTGCGAAATTTCTCCCACTATATATTTCGCTTCAGCAATTTTGGCGATGCCCACTAAAAATTTAAGGCTCTGCTCGTTTAATTCTATTTCCTTATAATTCATAAATAAATCGTAATAGGCGTTTTTAACTTCGTTTATAATCTCTAGTTCTTTGTTTCTATATTCAGCGGCGAACATCTGTGATTCAACCAATGCGATTTTGCCTTTTAAAGATAATTTGCCAAATAGAGGTAAGAACTGGGAAATTGATAACATGCGGTCCTCGGATATTGTCTTGTCTAATTTTAATGTGCCTTTAGGTATCTTCATAAAAGTAAAACCTATAGTGGGACTTTCAAGAGACTTCGCCTGAGGCACTCTTGTTAAAGATGCCTCCCAGTTTTTCTTTGCTGCTAAAATCCCTGGATTCTTTTCCTTTGCCTCTTTAATGAGGGAATCTAAAGGAAGCGCCTCAGAAGAGTACAACAAACTATAGTTTAATAAAAATGCATTAACCAAAAATAAGATAAAAAATTTCTTCATCGTTTTAAAAGGCATTTACTTCACCTTATGAACCTATCGATGGTTTCCATAAGTTCTTCTACTTTTCCGCCAGCCTTGTCTTTCTTAATCGCTTCGGAAACGCATGAATCGACATGGCGTTTCATAACGCACAAGGCCACCTGTTCAAGAGCCCTTCTCACAGCGTTTATCTGATTGATGATATCAACGCAGTATTTCTCTTCTTCGATCATACGCTGTACGCCCTTAATTTGGCCTTCGATTCTCTTAAGCCTTACTAAAGCATTTTGTTTTGTAGCGCCGTTAATCATTTTTCTCACCTATACCCAATACCAGTATAGAGTATATATGACTCTACATCTTTTGTCAAGGAAAAAATAAGAGCCAGCCCCTTTTAATGGAGCTGGCTCTTAAATCTAAAAAGGAAACTCTTAATTTACTCTACGATATCCCCGACAATAGGCTCTACTTTAACACCCAACTTCCTTAAATATGCTATACCCTTCTCTAAATTATCCTTCGATGCCTCAAGTTCTAATACAACCTCCCCAACCGATTCGGTAATCTTCGCGCGGCGGATATTGGGGATAACGTCAAATTTTTTTGCCATAGTATAAATGACTGCCTTCTTAATCAACTTTTGGGGGAATATTAAATGCACCATCTTCTTTGCCATTATCTTTACCTCCTCTTTAACGGTGTAAAGTGCCGCATACGGGACAATCTTTATCATATTTAATGGAGACTTTTCTAAAATCCACAGTAGTCCCGTCCCAAATTAAAAGTTTATTTTTTAAATTCTGACCAATGCCGGTAATATACTTTAATACTTCGAGCGCCTCCAAGCAACCGATTACCCCAGGGGTCGCTCCTACTACAGGAAATTTCTCTCTAGGGGGTGGTTCTCTAAATATACATGCAAGACAGGGAGTTTCAGGCACATGAAAAAAACTTAAATAACCGGTCAAGCCCCAAACACTCGCAAATACCAAAGGTATCTTTTTTCGTATGGCGCATTCATTTAGGATTAAACGCGTATCAAAATTATCCATACAATCGATGATTATCTGACTTGTGCCAACTAATTTATCGACATTATCAGCTTCTATCCTTTCAGGGAATTCTTTAATTTCCACCGTAGGATTTAAAACTTCTAACGTCTTTTTTGCAGAAAGTGCTTTATTAAGGCCTATGCGAGCATCGTGGTGCAATATCTGCCTATTTAGATTAGAAAGTTCTGGTACATCAAAATCGCATACCCTTATCTTGCCTACCCCTGCGACTGCAAGATATATAGCGACGGGGCTTCCTAAACCGCCTACGCCTGAGATAAAAACCTCGGCATTCTTTAGCTTTTTCTGTCCCGCTTCGCCCCAGTCCTCGATAAACATCTGTCTGTTATATCTTTCTCTGTCTTTTGCGGTGAGCTCTACTTCCATCATTTTCATCCCCCGGCGATTGCCGGAATTATTGAAACTTCATCGCCGTCTTTCAACTTCGTTTGTTCCCGCTCCAAAAACCTTATGTCTTCTTCGTTGACATAGAAATTAACGAACCTTCGCACTTTGCCTGATTCATCGCAGATTCTGTCTTTGATGCCGGGGTATTTGTGCTCTAAATCATCAATTAATTCTTTCACGGTCGTTCCGGTAGCTTCAACCTCAGGTTGGTGGTTCGTCAAACCTTGTAGTGGTTGTGGTATTCTTACTTTAATCGCCATATGCACGCTCCTTTATTTTTATTTCCCTTTCACCATTACCTGTTCTTCAAAAGATGCAAGGGTAGGTTTTATCTTAACGGCCCTTCCTATATGTTCCTGGACTGCCTCCTGCGTTTTTAAGCCATTGCCCGTAATTGAAATTACAATGGATTCATCCCGAGGGATTCGACCTTGTTCGATTAATTTCTTTGCAACTGCTACTGTAACTCCTCCTGCAGTTTCGGTAAATATTCCTTCGGTCTCGGCAAGCAATTTTATCCCTTCGATTACTTCCTCATCGGTTACATCTTCTGCCCATCCGCCTGAATCCTTTACGGTCTGGACCGCATAATATCCGTCCGCCGGATTTCCTATGGCGAGTGATTTCGCTATCGTCTTCGGCTTAACAGGTTTGATTATATCGGAATTTTCCTTTATCGCTGTTACGACTGGCGAACATCCTGTTGGTTGCGCCGCATAAACTTTTGTATCAATCTTGTTGATCAACTCTAATTTTTGAAATTCTTTAAAGCTTTTCCAAATCTTTGAGATTAAGGAACCGCCCGCAACCGGAACTATGATATGTTTTGGCGTCCTCCAACCCAATTGTTCTACAATCTCGTATCCGTAGGTCTTTGAACCCTCAGCATAATATGGCCTGATATTTATATTGACGAATGCCCATCTATATCTCGACGCAATTTCGGCGCAGAGTCGGTTCACCTCGTCGTAATTTCCTTCGACTGCAACTAAATTCGGGGAGTAAATTAAAGAGCCGACTACCTTTCCCAATTCCAAATCGGCAGGGATAAATATATAACGCTTTAATCTGGCGATAGCGCCTAATGCGGAGACCGAATTCGCCAAATTTCCGGTTGAAGCACATGCAACAACAGAGAAATCAAACTCCTTTGCCTTTGAAATTGCAACCGATACAACCCTATCCTTAAATGAAAGCGTCGGATGGCAGACGGAATCATCTTTTATGTAAAGTTCGTCTACTTTCAATACCTTCGCCAAATTCGTTGACCTTATAAGCGGCGTGAAACCCGAATATAAACCATCCTGCGGCTTTGAATCGAGCGGCAACAGCTCTTGGTATCTCCACAGATCTTTCGAACGAGATGCAATTACCTCGCGTGTCAGTTTCTTCTTTATCGCAGAGTAGTCGTAGTCCACCTCCAAAGAGCCGAAGCAATATTCGCAAACGAAGAGCGCTTCTTTCGGATATTCCCTTCCGCATTCCCTACATTTTAAGCCTCTTACGTAGCTCAACTTTACACCTTCCTTATTTGTAAGCTACAGAACTGTTCATAATCTATTAATTTTGTTATCGTGGGATTTTCTCCACAAACTGGACATTTAGGATCTTTTGGAACCTTCACTTGTCTAAAGCTTGAATCTAAGGCGTTAAATACCAACAGCTTTCCGGCTAAAAGGTCTCCGATTCCTAATATATATTTTAAAACTTCGTTTGCCTGAATAGTGCCAATGACTCCGGCAACTACGCCTAAAATCCCGGCTTCCTGGCAACTTGGCACAAGTCCAGGCGGAGGGGGAGTAGGAAATAGGCATCTATAACAAGCACTTTCACCTGGAAGAATTGTAATCGCCTGCCCATCGTATCTAAATATGCCCCCATGAGATAAAGGCTTTTTCGAAAGAACACAGGCATCATTGACTAAATACCTTGTAGGAAAGTTATCTGAGCCATCAACAATTATATCATAATCCTTTATGATATCTAAGATATTCTCCGACTTGAGCCTGATTTTATAAGTTATGACCTCTAAATCTGGATTAATGGCATTGAGCCTGTCTTTTGCTGATTCTGTTTTCGACCTACCTACATCCTTGGTTGAATGCAAGATTTGTCTCTGTAAATTATTAAGCTCGACTTCGTCTGAGTCTACTATGCTAATTTTCCCTATGCCTGCCGCGGCCAAATATAAAGCACAAGGAGAACCCAAGCCTCCTGCGCCAATGATTAAAACTTTGGCACTCAAAAGCTTCTCCTGACCTTTCCCACCAACATTAGGTAGAATAATTTGCCTTGAATACCTCTCAATTTGATCTTCCCTTAATCGCATTTAATTTATTCTCCAACTTTTTTAACGACCAATTTCCAATGGTCATTTATTTTCTCGACCTTCAAAATCTGATGCCCATCTTCTTTTACGCTTACGGTAACATTAGTGATGGGATCACCGTCATCTAAAAGGACTTCTAAAACCTCCCCTTTATTCATTTGTTCGAGCTTTAGTTTTGTCTTAACAAAATTTATTGGGCAAGGTGTATTTTTCAAATCTAAAACTAGATCGACTTTTATTTTTGTCATAGCACCTGTTTTTTTACCCCTTCTATTCCTATCCTTTCTATAGTTTCTCCGAAGCGCTCGCCTTTTTCGGCAATTCTGTTATAACAGGCTATTGCTCTTTTGGTTATTTTAAAAATTTCTTGTTCGGTAGCAAATTCCTTTATTTTAAACCCAAACGTAGGGAAACGGCCGACCCTCCCTCCTAAAAATACCGTATATCCTACTCGTTTTATTTTCCAGGCATTAACTGGGCATATCCTTACACAATCACCCTCAAAGAAGCAAAACTCCCTTCTATATACAGGTTCCTTATTCTCATCCATGACGATCGCAGGTTCCCTTTTGCCTCGAGCGCAAACCTTCTCACAAACCTTGGCACATAGCATACAACCAGTGCATTTGTCTAAATCGCATTCGGGCTCACCAACAGCCAAAAACCCAATATCGTTTTCCTGGGGTTTAGCACAAGAATTAAGACAACCCGTCAGTCCTATCTTAAATTTCTTTGGAACATCTTTGCCAAAAAAGTACTTATCGAATTTGGCAGCCAATTTTTCTGTATCCGCAAAACCGTACCTGCAAACGGTTGAGCCAGGACACGCCACTATGTTGCGAGAACGCGGACCGCAAGCACCTCTTAAGATACCCACTCTTTTAAGGTCCTTTATGAGGTTATCTATTTTTTCTATTTTAATCCAGGCGATTTCTATAGCCTGCCTCGTTGAGAGATGAACATATCCTCTGCCATATTTTTTGGCGATTCGAATAAATTTTGACAACATATCGGCCCTTAGATATCCACCGGGTATGCGAGTTCGAAGGATAAAATAGTTTTTCTGCCTTTGTTTTAAAATTCCGCCCTTCCTAAACTCGTCCAAATCTAAGGTTATTTTTGCATCTTTTGTTTTCATCTTAATCTCGCCGTTTACGTTATGCCTCAAAATATTGATGCATAGAAAAATATCTTTCACCCGTATCTGGCAAAACTACGACTACCCTCTTGCCCTTGCCTGAATCCTTAGCGACGTTTAATGCTGCCCAAGCTGCAGCCCCTGCTGAAATACCTACAAACAGACCCTCCTCTTTTGCAAGCCTCCTTGAAGTCCTAAAGGCATCGTCGTCATCAACCTGGATTATTTGATCTATGATCGAACGATTTAAAACTTCTGGAACAAAACCGGCACCGATGCCTTGGATTTTATGTGGGCCAACCTGTCCTCCAGATAAAACAGCGCTCTTTTTGGGCTCAACTGCAATTACCTTAATCGAGGCATTATGTTTTTTTAAAACCTCCCCTACCCCTGTAATTGTACCACCAGTTCCTACACCAGCAACAAAGGCATCTAGGTTTCCATTGGTTGCTTCCAATATCTCTTTAGCAGTAGTTAAACGGTGAATTTGAGGATTTGCAGGATTTTTAAACTGCTGGGGCATAAAACTATTAGGTGTCTTTTTTAGCAATTCTTCTGCTTTTTTAATCGCTCCTTGCATGCCTTCGACACCTGGGGTAAGCACAACCTCTGCGCCATAAGATTTAAGGATATATATTCTTTCTAAACTCATCGTTTCTGGCATAGTAAGGATACATCTATAATCCTTAACTGCGGCAACCATAGCTAAACCAATTCCCGTATTCCCGCTTGTCGGCTCAATAATGGTCGAGCCCTTTTTAAGTAAGCCTTTCTTTTCTGCGTCTTCGAACATGGAGATACAAATCCTATCCTTTACGCTTCCTCCTGGGTTAAATTGCTCTAGTTTGGCTAATATCTCCGCCATATCTGATTCTATGATTTTATTTAGCCTAACGATCGGCGTTCGACCGATTAGTTCCAAAACGTTTTCTGCAATTCTGTCGCTAAAAGGCATACCGCCTCCCATGTAATATACGACTTCGACTTTATCTTTATCTTTTATAAACGCATCTGCGTATTTTGGCTTTTCGATAATCTGCCCATTTAATTCCACCGTTACAACTTCCGGCCTAATCTTCTTGACCTCAAGGAGCTTCGAAATGTTTAAATTTTCTTCGACCGTTTCTTTTTTGCCGTTTAAATAAATGGTTATGCCCATTTTAACTCCTCCTCAAATTTCTAAATGTTTTATCAACTGCCCGTAAGGTCTTCTGCATATCTTCTTGCGTGTGTGCTAACGAAATAAAATCTGCTTCAAGACCTGAGGGCGAAAAATAAACACCGTTTTTTAATAAACCGTGATAGAATTTTTTAAACAAAGATGTATCTTGGGCTTTAGCTATACTATAATCCGTTATCTGTTTATTTGTAAAGAAAATACTAAACATGGAACCAAAAGAATTTATTCCTATCCCGATCTTATGTTTATTCGCGTACTCTTTAATTTTCCCACAAAGATATTTAGTCATTCCTTCCACCTTCCTATATGGATTACATTCGTGCAAAATCCTCAACGTACTTATGCCTGCGCTCATAGAAACAGGGTTGCCTGAGAAAGTCCCTGCTTGATAGACAGGTCCTTCAGGTGCCAAAAGTTGCATAATTTCTCTTCTGCCTCCAAAAGCGCCTATCGGTAATCCCCCGCCGATTATTTTTCCTAGACACGTCAAATCCGGTTTAATATCAAATATTTTCTGAGCGCCTCCAAAAATCAGTCTAAAACCAGTAATAACTTCATCGAAAATTAAAATTATATTATATTTACTAGCAATTTTTCTTAACTCGCTTAGAAAATCATCTTTTGGTAAAACTACCCCCATATTTGCTGCTATCGGCTCAACGATTATTGCGGCTACATCCTCTTCATGCTTCTCTATTAAATCTTTAACTACCTTTATATTATTATAAGGGGTAATTAATGTGTGCCTTGTAAAATCCCTCGGAACCCCTTCGCAATCCAATAAATAATCCGCATGACCATGGTACGAGCCCTCGAATTTTATAATCTTATCTCTTTTTGTATAAGCCCTGGCAAGTCTGATCGCGCCCATTACCGCCTCTGTGCCTGAGTTAGTAAACCTAATCTTTTGTATCGAAGGAACGTCTTCGATGATAATTTTAGCTAACTCTGTCTCTAATTTTGTTGGAGTTCCAAAAGTGGTACCTTTGTTAACTACCTTTCTTAACTCTCGTACAACTTTTGGGTGAGCGTGGCCTAAAATTAATGCACCGAAACTTTGGCAATAATCAATAAATTCCCTGCCACATTCATTATAAACCTTTGAACCCTTCCCATGATTTACAAATATTGGATACCCACCTACAGCCCTGAAAGACCGGACAGGACTATTTACTCCACCCGGGATATACTTCTGTGCTTCATGGAAAAGATTACCAGAATAGATTACTTTCATTTACACACCGCTATTTACAATCTTTTTAATGGAAAAATAGACTAAATAATAGCCCTGAACTGATTGCAAACACAAACCATCCAATAATATAAAAAATGACTGGCCGCTTACCAATTATCTTTTGTGCCATAAGCATAGTGGGAATACATGTTCCTATCGAACCTAAAAGAAAGGTAAAAGAAGGACCTTTGCCTAAACCAAGTTTTAATAGGGCTAAGGTAATAGGTATCTCTTCTCCTTCACAAATATATACCGGAATCCCTACCAATGCTGCAGCCAGATAAGCGAATATGCCGGATGAGCCAATATATTTTGGTATAGCCTCTTCAGGAATAAGAACGGTCAAGAGACTGGCAATAAACATGCCCAGGAAAAAATATTTACCGAGGCTCTTGGCAATAAGGATAAAACTTTTTAAAAAACTTAATTTCTTGCCCTGCTCGAAGTCAGGACAAGATTTACATTCGGTCCCAGATTCAGCAGGTAAAGCAAAACCTTTTACGTGCCGCTTTTCAAAATAATTGAATAAAATTCCTAAAAGGATCGCACCTGAAAATGAGAAAATAATTCTGGCAAAAGTAAATTTCCAACCCAGCATCGCATAAGTCAATACAACTGTATGAGGACTCAAAAGTGGTGAAACCATAATAAACGCTGATAATGTCCCTAATCTTGAGCCTTTTCTCTTTAAACCCTCTGCCATTGGCATAGTAACACAAGCGCAACCCGGCAGAGCAGCTCCTAAAATACTTGCATTAACCACCGAGGAAATTCCTTTCTTTAAGTATCTAAAGACGAACTCTGGTTTAAAATACGCTTCCAGAAGCGCACCAAAGGCAATTCCTAACATAAAGTAAGGAATAACCTTGAATGTTAGCGAAAAGAATTCTTTTAGTATCTGATATCCGATTTCTACCAGAAACATATTATTTATTCCTCAACCATCCAGCCACTTCCTTTGCATGATAGGTTATAATCAAATCTGCCCCTGCCCTTTTTATGGCAGTTAAAATTTCTAAGGTTATTTCTTGCTCATTTATTATGCCTGCTTTGGCTCCTAACTTAACTAAAGAATATTCTCCGCTGACATTATAAGCAGCGATGGGTATGTTGAAATTTTGTTTTGCTTTGGAGATAATATCTAAATATGCTAATGCTGGTTTAGCCATAATTATATCCGCACCCTCTTCGATATCCTGTTCTATCTCTCTCAATGCCTCATCAGAATTTCTATAGTCCATCTGGTATGTCTTTCTATCTCCAAATTGTGGAGCGGAGCCCAAGGCTTCTCTAAAGGGCACATAGAAGCTTGAGGCATATTTAGCTGAATAAGCCAATATCCCTGTATCGGAAAAGCCGTTTCTATCTAAAGTTTCTCTTATGGTTCTTACCTGTCCATCCATCATCGCAGATGGAGCCACGAAATCCGCTCCAGCTTCAGCATGAGACAAAGCGATCTTAGACAAAACTTTCAACGTCTCATCATTATCTATACAAGAGTTCTTTACAACCCCGCAATGGCCGTGGGAAGTATACCCACATAAACAAACGTCCGTAACGATAACCATATCCTCTATATTTTTCTTTACCGCTTTTATCGCTCTTTGAACGATACTATCTGAAGAATAAGCTTCTGAACCAATTTCATCCTTCTTGCGACATATCCCAAAAAGAAGGATTGCCTTTATACCTAAACTTTTGGCCTCCTTTATATCCTTAATTAAATTATCAACGGATAAGCGGTAAATTCCAGGCATAGATTTAATGGGCACTTTCTTTTTACTACCCTCCATTACAAAATAAGGCATAATCAAATCTTTCGCCAGAAGTTGAGTTTGGCTGAACAATTCCCTTATCTGGTTATTCCTCCTTAAACGTTTTAACCTAATAAATGCCATCTTCTTGCTTCCTTAAAAGTAACGTCTCCAATACATCTTACTTTAACGCTTTTAGGCAGAGTTCCATATCTTTTTACAAAGTTGCGTACACCTGAGGGACTGGTAAACATAACCTCATCAAAAAATCTTAAGTCTAAGTCCGGTAGGTTATCAGGCATTACGTTCTTATAAGCCACACAAGAAGTAACCTTGGCCCCTAATGATGAAAGCCCTTGTGCAAGTCCTTTATCAGAAATATCTGAGCGTGGTAAAAATATCCTTCTATTTCTAATGTCTATCTTCTTGAATTCATTTATCAGCCCTTTTGAAGACTCCTCTTTCGGAACGACGTCTGCAATAACACCGAAATCCAAAAGCCAGTTTCGAGTGGAATTACCGATGGCTGCAATTTTCACTTCACTCAGTCGTCTTGTGTCATAACCTATCTTATATAACCTTTGAAAGAAATATTGGACGCCATATCGACTTGAAAAGATTATCCAGTCGTAACCATCGATGCTTCTAATCTCCTTATCAAATTCTTTGTAATCATTGAGCGGCTCCATTTTAATAAGTGGTTGATGAAAAATAGTTCCTTTCTCAAAAAATCTCTGTGGCGATATCCCTGTAAAAAGTATCCTTTTATTCTTCTTAAGCCAGTTAAACTCTTTTTCTAATTTTACCACTTCGCCAATAATAATAATTGCTGGAGGTTTTATATTTTGTTCCTTAGCCCTTGTAACGATATTTCCTAAGGTGCCTGTCAAAACCTTCTGGGTAAGTAGCCCGGCATCTTTAACTATAGCTACAGGGGCGTCTTCGTTCTTGCCAGCATTAATGAGCTTTTTAACTATCTTGTTAACATTCTCAACCGCCATATACAAAACTATTGTGCCGACCTTGCTTATGCTATTCCAATCTAAAAGACTGGTTCTTTTACTTGGATCTTCGTGCCCTGTAACAAAAACACAACTAGAAGCGAATCTTCGGTCAGTCAAGGGAATGCCGCTTAAGCCAGCGGCAACGCTTGCCGCTGTCACCCCTGGGATAACCTCAAATTCTATTCTGTTTTTAAGGAGCGCTTCCAACTCTTGTGATAACCTGCCAAAAATTACAGGATCCCCATTTTTAAGTCGGACTACCTTTTTGCCTTCCCTTGCCTTCTTAACCAAAAGCTTATTTATCTTTTCTTGATGAATCAGAAAACCGTCTGAATATCTATTTTTTCTCAATTTATCGCAACAGATTAACTCTGCGCCTTCCTTTGCTTCCTGTAAGAGTTTTCTATCTACAAGATAATCATAAATAACCACATCCGCCTCTCTTAAGGTATTTAATCCCCTTACAGTTATTAGATCATTTCCTCCCGGGCCTGCTCCAACTAAATAAACCTTAACTTTATTCATATTTTAATTTCGCCTTTTATCCCCACAATAACATTTTCCAGTGGTATCTTCTTGCCTGACAATTTTATCGCTTCCTCAACTATATGGCGCAAACCAAAGCAACAAGGTACCTCCATATGAATAACTTTTATGCTTCTGGGATTAGCGGTCTTAAATATCTGGGTCAATTTTTCAATATAGGCATCAACGTCATCTAACTTTGGACAACCGATAGCTACAGCTTTATTCCTTAAAAAATGTTGATGAAAATCGGCATAGGCAAATGGAACGCAGTCAGCTACAATGATTAAATCTGCATTTTTAAAATAAGGGGCATCTGGGTTCACAAGATGCAATTGTATTGGCCATTGACGAAGCTCGGAGGAAGTGCTAACTTCCTTCTGGGTGATGGGTTTTTCTTCTTCCCTTCCCCAGTGTATTATTTGAGCCGAAGGACAAGCAGTCATTCCCTTGGGCATCTTATGTGAATGATGTCTGGGAAGTTCTTGAGCATGGTCTCTAAGGTGTTCTAAATGTGTTTTCAGCATCTCAGGAGCAACTTCTTTTATATGGGCAATCGTTGCCTCCTCATCGTAGGGCAAAACCTCTCTTTCTTTGATGGTCAACGCCCCTACTGGACAGCTTCCAAGGCAGGCGCCTAACCCATCACAGTAAAACTCTTTCACCAGCCTTGCCTTTTTGCCTTTTGGAGTCTCTACGATCTGTATGGCCTGTTCTGGGCAAGCAGGTATACAATTTCCGCAACCATTACATTTTTCTTCATCGATTTTAATAATTTTTCTCTTTTTCATTTCTACCCCCTATCTTTAACTCCTTCCATTTTTTATCACCAATACATTCTCTTGCTGCAGGACACCAGTCAATACAGGAAGGTAGTCTCTTGCGATATACTTCAGTAGTACATTTGGGGCATACTCTTCTAAGCTCATCAGAAAATATCTCTACTTCGTAGCCACATTTTGGACATCTAAGAATTTCTGCCTTTAAGTTCAAAGAGATATTTCCTGGGCAACGAAATTTATGAACCATGGCATCCTTTTTCTGTAAGCTTCTTTATTTTTTCTTTTATCATATCTCTAACCCGGCGAAATCTTTCTATGGACTTACCTTTAGGGTCTTCAATCTGCCAATTTTGATCGATCTTAATTGCAGGACAGCTTTCTAAACAACCCATACTAATAACTGTGACCAACTGCTCGGATAATAAATCTTTAGAAATTAGTTTTGGCTTCTGTTTGGAAATATCTATTTCCACTTCCTTCATTACTTCGATAGCTAATGGGTCGATTTTATCCGCTGGTTTAATTCCGCCGCTTCTGGCTACGAATCTTTGCCAACCAAAATGTCTTAGGAATCCTTCGGCTATCTGGCTGCGAGAGGCGTTTTCTACACAGATAAATATTATCTTCCTTCGGGAATCGATCTTCTCCATTAAAGATATTATTTCCTCGTCAGCCTGACGAACTGCTATTGCCAAAGAGCCCTGTAATGGGTGAGGTCTTAAAATATCAAAAGGAATCCTTTGGGTTATACGGTCTTCTAAGCCCAACCGAATAAGCCCCGCAGCAGCAACGACGATACCATCTAAGTCGGTCTCATCTAGTAACTTCAACCTTTCTTCAACATTTCCCCGAATATCTATAATCTGAAGGTCCTTACGATAGTTTTTAAGTTGGGCCTTGCGCCTTAGGCTACTTGTCCCTATCTTGGCCCCAGTTTTGAGTTCGTCAATTTTCAAATTATCCCTTGCTATCAACACATCAGATGGGTCAACGGACTTAGTAATAGCGGCGATAAAAGAGCCGGGCGCTAAATTATCAGGCAAATCCTTAGCGCTGTGGATAGCGAAATCGATCTCCCCTTTTAAAAGGGCTTCATCTATCTCTTTGGTAAAGAAATCGCTGCCTTCTACTTCTGATATAGGAGTAATCTTATCCTTATCGCCATATGTATCTATGCCTACTATCTCAAATTGGAACTCTGGATAGAATCTCTTTAAAGAAGTTACGACCTCATTGACTTGCTTTAGGGCAAGCGGACTGGTTCGAGTTCCAACTCTAAATATTCTGTTAAGCACAGATTTTCTACCTCTTTTTCTATAATCCTTAAAGCATTGGGAATCTGTTGTCTTCTTCCATTTAAATTTTTTTCTATTATAAAATTCAAGTCATCTAAACAAAAAAGGTCGATACCCTCCATATATCTTGCTTCCGACTCCACATCCCGTGGCACAGCCAAATCGATAATCAGCAATGGCTTTTTAACGTCCACCAGATCTTCCTTTTTTAATATCAAATGCGGACTGGAGGTTGCGCTGATGACTATATCAACCTCCTTTAATTTCTCTTTAAGCCTATCAAAACCTATCGCTTTCGCATTAATGCATCTCGCCAATTGGCACGCTCTTTCATAAGTTCTGTTGGCGATAAAGACTACATCTATCTCTTCTTTTTTTAAATGCCTAACTACTAACTCGGATATCTTACCTACACCGATAATCAATATCTTTTTAACCTTGATAAAATCACTTTTTGTTCTTATAAGTTCCATTACTATTCTCGCTATGGAGGTCTTATCTTTTGAGATTTCGGTCTCTTGTCTTATTTTTAAGGAAATCCTTTCCGCTTCTTTAAATATCGTATCTAAAAATGGATTTGTAAGGTTAGCTGCCCTTGCTTGTTTATAGGCAACTCTTACTTGCTCTAGAATTTGGTGTTCGCCTATAATTTGAGAATCGATCCCACTAGATACACTAAATAAATGTAGGATTGCTTCTTTATCTATATATGTATAAAGATATGGCTCTATCTTATTCAATTCCAAGCGATGATAACTTGACAGAAAATCTTTCAATGCTCTAACTCCCATATAAATGTCCGACGTATCTGCGTACAACTCTACTCTATTACAGGTAGAAAGTATAACCGCTGCTTTAATCCACTTAAAGCTCGTCAATTCAGCCAAGGCATTATTAAGCATCTTTTTAGAAAAGGCGATTTTCTCCCTCATTTCAATCGGACTAAATTTGTGATTTGTGCCAACTAGTATAAGGCTCATTCTATTTTTATCTCTTCTTCCATTATCTTTCCTTCTTTTATTTTAAATGATTTAACAGTGGAATTATCTTTGTCTTTATACGACACAATAACATACGAAACCTCAGGATAAAAAGCCAATTCCACATCATGTAGAGAGGGGTATGCAGTACTGGCGACGTGCGAATGATATATGCCGACCATATCCAGTCCTAAATTACGTATCTGTTTCATTACCAAAAGTTGCTCTTTTGCATCCATAAAATACGTAGAAGGGCTTTTATCTGTATTGCTCATTTTGTAAACCTTTTCGACCCTTCCCTCTCGGCCTGCCAGAATTCCGCATGCCTCATTAGGAAATTCTTCTTTAATTTGCTGCAACATCTTTTCTAATAAATCTTTTTCTAAGATAAGCATATTATATTCTTAAAAATAAAGACAATAATAAATACGATATACCCAATGAAATCAAAGGCGTAATTATCCAGACAAAAAATGTCTTTCTGGTGATATGCTGGTTTAAGGTATACTTATGGCCATTTTTTACCGAACTTATGGCAAATATGGAAGCGAGGTTAAGCTGCACCAATGATTGGGGGATACCTAAAGTTGAGGCAAAGATTAATAAGCTCGCGGTTACAAAAGAAACCAGAGCGCTGGAAACCAATCCCAGGGGGACTATTTCTTTTCCCGCGGTCTCAAGGGGCCCTTTGCCCATAACCCAAGCCCCTACTCCAAAGAGAGGAGCAATTAAAAAGAGCCCTGAGCCTATCCCTAAAATCCCTGCTGCGGATAGAGGCCCCACTGCATTTGCTACATTGTTTGTGCCGATAGCAAAAGCAACCTAGCAACTTACTATTAAAGCTGACAGCTTTAATTTCTTTTCATTGGTAAATATTTTTTGGTAAATATGCAGGTTATTATGATGCGGCGGATATATCGTCTTATAAATCAATAGGGTTAAAATATAAGATAATAAAGGCAAAATAACCCACATAGGAAGTATCTTAAAAAATAAGGTCTTAAGATTTAAATGCTGAAAATATAATCCTGCACCCACAATTGCGCCTACAGTAACCTGGCTTGTAGACTGGGGAATCTTTAAAATATTAGCTACAAACAAACCTAAGGCTGCTGAGCCTAAGATTATTAAAGCAACATTAAAACTTATTAATTCTTGGGCAAGTAAATTTTTACCCAGAGTCAGAGTTACATTCCTTCCTAAAAACACAGCACCTAAGATTACAAAAAGCCCGAACAGGATTAAGGCATTCTTCTTCTTTATTAACTTTCCGCCGTAAGTGGAAGCAAAAGAAGGAGCAATGCCGCTTGCGCCCATATTAAAAGCAAAGAAGATCACCAATATTATTAAGAAGATGTTTTTAATCAAATCCCGTCTCCTTCTACATTTATTTTTAAAGGCCTGGTATGAATCCCGCATTCTCCGCCACATTTGCTGGTGCCAATCCAACGCCCAGCACGCTCATCTTCTTCACTCGTAATATTTGTGCAGGGCGCACAGCCCAAAGACCTGTAACCTTGGGCATATAGGGGGTTTACTTTCACACCGTTGAGAGCCAGATATTGCCAGACCTCTCTTTCTTTCCAAATAAGAATAGGATTTAGTTTAATCAGGCCCTTGTCGCGCTCCTCAACTTCCTTAAAATCTGTGCGTGTTCTTCCTTCAGTGCAACGTAAGCCCGTAACCCAGCATTTTACCTTCATTTCTTCAATCGCCCGACGCGTCGGCTCTACTTTTAATAAATCGCAGCATCTATCTGGGTCGGTTTCATAAAGTTTATCTGGTATTTCTACATCACTTTTATAAATTTTAAGCTCGGGGTAACGCGCGACAGTCTCATACATAAACTGAATAGTCTCTTTAGGCTTAAAACGCGTCGTAACAATAAATCCCCGTATATTAGGGCTAACCTTTTTGGCTAAATCCCAAACCGCCATCGAATCCTTGCCCAAACTATTGGCTACCACCAGGCCTTCGCCGTATTTCTCATAAGCCTCTTTTATCAGGGCTAAGGACCTGTCCACTTTCTGTTTAAAATTTAGAGTATCTACCAGTTCTCTTATGTCCTCTTTTTTCTCTAATAAACCCACTGCTTATCTCTCCTTTCTAAATAGAATAGATACTCTCTTTTTGCGCAACCTTTACCTTATTAGCCAGGTCCTCAAAAGTTATATTATCAATTATATTAGAAATTGCTTGGGCTACTTCCTGCCATATATTTCTAAAGACGCATTTATAGATGTCCTCGCAACCCTTATATCGACTTTTAACGCAGGCTATAGGTTCAGTTGGTCCATCAATAAATCTAATAACATCGCCCAATTTTATCTGCGAAGGGGACTTGGCTAAATAATATCCCCCTATCTTTCCACGTCTGCTTTCTACAAATCCCCCGCTTTTCAAATCTAAGAGCACCTGTTCTAGGAATTTGACAGGGATGTCAGCACGTTTAGCCAAATCATGGATAGTTACCAACCCAGCGTCATAATGTAGTGCTAAATCCAATATTGTCTTTAAAGCGTAATCTCCCTTATAAGTTATTCGCATTTTCTATATTAACTCTATCAACATAGTAGAGTATACATAAAAATTAAACTTTGTCAAGTAAAAAATTTTCTATTTAAATATATGGCCAAGGGTATGCAAAAAGAAATAGGTAAGCCCAACGGAAACTAGCGGTACAACAAACCATATAAAGCCTGCCCTTATGGCGTGGTGCCTTCTTAGGCTCTGCCGAAATCCTAAGTCAGCGCAACCTAAACCTATAAGGCTTGAACTCACTGTCACAGAGACAGAGAGAGGAATGCCGTCTAAAGAAGCCAACAATAAAACTGTCGCGCAAATTACCTCAATCAATATTGCTCTTACGAAACCGATTTCAGCAATTTCTCTATCGCCGGCCTCTAACGCAATTTTACCGAAGATGAGCGCACCGGCTGCGATCCCTACTCCACCAAGCAAAACACCCCAACGATTGTCTATCATGCCTGCGGCAACTACCGGGCCCATTGCTTTAGCAGCACCGTTAGCCCCTCCCGCAAAGGCGACGTAACACCCAGAGAAAGACAGCATAGCGCCCAATAAAGCTTTAACCTTCCCTCTGGTTTTCAACTTGCCTAATGATTTTATAAATTTGAGGTTCAAAAATTTTCCAACAAGAAAAACAACAATAAAGACAACTATGGGCGAAACAATCCACCACTTTAAGATCATCAAAGATTTGTCAACGGATAAACTTTTATAATATAAACCTACAGCAGCTATCGAAGAGACTATCGCGTATGAAGTAGGAATGGATATCTTAAATATATTCGATATAAAATCGAAAACTGCAGCAACAGCCATTACCACAAAGACGATATAAAAATACGCTTTGAATGTCCTTTGCGGAACAAGCCCTCCGCCCAAAGTTTTTACGACGGGCAAGCCGACTATTATAGCGCCCAAAATAACGAATACAGCGATTAATACTAGCGCCTCTTTTTTGGTGCGAACGCCAGCCCTATAAGCCGCTTCCATCTCAGCGGCTGTATTGTTGGCGCCGACATTCATAGCCAAAAATAACGCTATCAAAATAACAAAAAAAGTCATGCCTTATTCAATAATGCCGCAATGTCTTTTATACTTTGATTATAAAGTTGGTCGGCGGCCTTTTTAGTCCTCGCCTCAACTATGACGCGAATTATGGGCTCCGTATTTGAAGGACGAATATGAATCCAATGGTCTTCGGCTTCCACCTTAATCCCATTCAACAATGTCAGTTTTGCCTTCTTGTAAATATTTTGCAACCTTCTTACAACCGAATGTGCCTTTGCGGTCTCGCAGTACACTTTACCCTTAATCATATAATAACGCGGCAACTTTTTGACGTTCTCTGAAAGTTTAAGCTTCGACTTCGCCAAATATTCCAATATTATTCCGATGCCAGCAAGGCTATCTCTACACGGATGGATGGCAGGAATTATCACGCCGCCATTGCCCTCCCCTCCTACAATCGCTTTTTCACTTGCTACCTTTTCGACTACGTTTATCTCGCCGACCTTAGCCCTAATTACTCTACAACCATATTTGGAAGCAACGTCATCGACAGCTTTTGTTGCTGAAAGATTTGTCACTACGGAACCGCGCTTCTTACTTAAGATATAGTCGACGACTAAAACTAAAGTATAATCCTCACCTATGGGGTTTCCGTTTTCATCCACTATGGCTAAGCGATCGGCATCGGCATCTTGGACAAAGCCGATATCGGCCTTCTTAGATTTAACCAAAGAACAGATCTGAACTATATTTTTAGAAATTGGCTCGGGGTCATGAGGAAACAACCCATTTGGTTCAACGTTAATCGAAATTACCTCACATCCAAACTTCTTTAATAAAATCGGCGTAATAAGCGAGCCTGCACCATTACAGCAATCAATTGCCACCCTAAACTTCCTTCTACGTATTGCATCCACATCTATATAATTGAATATCTTCTCTAAATGATAAGGGATAGCTCCATCATCAACTTTGATATTTTTAATTTCCGAATTATTGCATTTAAAAAATTCTCCCTGATGGTAAACATCTAGGAGTTCCTCTGCCTGATTAGCGTTTAGTAATAGGCCATCTTTGTTGATGAATTTCAGGGCATTCCATTGAACCGGATTATGGCTTGCGGTAATCGCTATGCCTCCCGCGGCTTTGGAATATTTTGTCCTTATTAATAATGTCGGGATGGGACATATCCCCAAATCCACTGGCTCACATCCGCTGGATAAAAGTCCAGAAAAAACGGCATATTTTACCATATCCTTTGACGTCCTTGTATCTGAGCCGACTAAAACCTTTCCCCTTCCCACATACGAACCAAACGCCTCCGCAAAGGAAGCCAAAAGCTGAGGAGTTAACGTCTCCCCAACTATGCCCCTTACGCCGGAAACCCCTATCTTCAACGAACGCTCTTGGTTTAAAACCCTTTCCATTTCAAATGACCGCCTTGATTTTATCAACAGCTGTAACGCATAATTCCTCAGCCTTATCTTTTGAACAGCTTTCAGTGATAACTCGAATTAATGGCTCGGTATTAGATGCCCTGATGTGTAGCCAACTATCTTTCCATTCAACTTTAACCCCATCGGTCAAATCCATATTAGCTATCTTATAGGACTCCTTTACTTTATCGATCACTGAATATATGACTTCGGTTGAACACTCTATTTTCTTCTTCACCATAAAATACTTAGGAAGGCTGTCCGCTAATTCGGAAATCTTTTTCTTCTTTTCGGCTAACATCTGCAAAATCAATCCCATTGCTAAAAATCCATCGAATGCATATTGAAAATCACCGACTGCTACTCCGCCACTGCCTTCTCCTGAAATAATACCCCCTTCCTCTATCATCCGCTCAATAACATAGGCTTGGCCTGTCTTAGCCCTAATTAGAGCAACCGCGTACTTCTTAGCCAAATCATCTATCGTCTTTGTAGTCGAAAGATTGGTTACAACCGTCCTCCGTTTTTTGGACAGCATATAATCGACCAAAATGGCAAATGTATATTCCTCACTTAGTGCCTTACCCTCCTCAGTGCAAATTGAGATTCTGTCGACATCGGCATCAAGCATAAATCCGATATCCGCCTTGACCGGTTTGATTATAGATGCGACCTCCTTCATATTAGTTGGATTAGGTTCGGGGTCGTGCGAAAATTCGCCTGTAATCTCATCGTTTATCATAACAAGTTCACAGCCAAGTTTTTCTAAAAGTAATTTGGCAACGACCCCGCCGGCGCCGTTACAATTATCTACGACCACTTTCAATTTTCTTTTTCGAATTTTATTCGTGTCCAAATACTTACACAACTTATTCACATATATTTCTATGGCGGAATCGTATTTATTGATTTTTCCCAACTTATTCCACTCCGCTCTAAAGAATTCGCCTTGGTGATAAATATCGAGTAATTCTTCTCCTTCATAAAAATTTAAGAAAGTTCCATCCGCCTTGATAAATTTCAATGCGTTCCAATTGCTGTCATTGTGACTGGCGGTAATTGCCACCGCTCCCCTTAAACCTAAGTATTTGGTCATATATTGAATTATCGGCGTAGGACAGATGCCGAAATCGACTATGTCACAACCTGTTGATATCAAGCCCGACAAAACGCCGGATTTCACCATTTCTCTGGATGCGCGCGTATCGCACCCTACCCCAACTTCTCCAGAATTAAGGTATGTACCAAAGGTGCAGGAAAAATTTATTATCACTTCCGGCGTTAAGGTCTCGCCGATTACACCCCTTACTCCAGATATATCAATTTTAAGTGGCCGCATAATTTTCCTTTTACTCTTCTCTCATTGCCTTATACGGCTCGTAATAATGAATTGCAAAACCATAAAACCCAGGATAGTCCTTAAATGTTTCTTCCGCCTTCGCAAGATTTTTTTCCAATTCGGATTTGGCCATGCCAGCAAATGTCGTCTTGGGGATTGTAACCCTATATGTCTCAAAAGTAAGATATGCCCTATTTGCTCGATCGGATGGAATCATCTTGGCGTTAAATCCTTCATATTCAATATTGTTTGAAACAGCAATTTCAGTATTAAATAACATCTCGTCGACTGCCTTCTTATCCAAAACATAAACATCTTTTCCGAGCACTCTACAAACCTCCAAAAAAATATCTTTAAAGTTCGGATGACGGCTCAAATCCGAAGGTACTGCAAGGCCAGCGTGGATATTCTCGCCGTCGCTTAATTTTGCTATATGTAGGCCTTTATATTTAAATCGAGTAGCGAATTGTCCTCCGATGCTCGTAAGCCTTTTATTGAATTCGTATTTGGGGTATCCATAAACAAAAATTAACTTTACCGGCTCTTCGCTAAACGTCTCAACGCCTACATAGACCTTTTTCCCGACCTTGCTGGCGTATTTAATCTCGTCTATGCCGTGACCGATTATTCCGTCAGGCCCTTCCGCAAAATTCCTGTAATCCATTATACCCACATTATCCACTATATCTATTATATGGTAACTTGTTGCTTTGGTTGAACCCTTAAAAGTTACCGGACAATTGACCTCGCCCCTTTCATCTAACTCTTCAAACCAATAAGGTATGTCTACGCCGTAAACGATTTGTTGTCCAGAAGCACGAACTAAATTCATACATTTTTGATTTAATTCCAAAAATTGTTTTAATATCTCCTCTTTAAGCGGACCGTCGAAACCGAATAAAAGATAAGGCTCGTTGTCCAAATGGATGCCATCATATCTCTCATCCGGTTTGCCTCGTGCATTAAATTCGAGTATCGCCTTTACTTGAGCCAGTACGCGGGGATGATTTTGGCGCAGGACAAATTCTGCATATCCATCTAATGCGTGAATCTTTATTTTTCTTTTATGGGCTTCTTTTAGAAAAGAACGCAGGAAGTTCTCATATCCTATCTGACATTTTATCTCTGGCTGGTCTTCCAAAAAAACATATTGGAGTTGAAAAAAGAGTTCGTTTATTCCGTATTTTTCGCAGAAAGAAAAGAGCTCTTTTCTTTCTTCTTCTTTGAGCTGAGGGCCCAAAGAATGCCACACCCACATCGCACGATTAGTCTTATGAGCAGGTTGCGCCTGTACCTGGCATATAAAACCTGCCGTGATTAAAAGGACAAGAAAGTATATATTTATTCTTTTAAACATTTGCCTTTTATTCAAAAGCGACATTATCGAAATAAACGGTGCCGCTTCCCGCTCCGTTGGGAAAACAATCGCCCTCAAAACATATTGCAATCGAGGATAATCTTGTGTAATCGAGAAAATAGACATCCAAAGGAATTCTGGCAATTTGCCAATCGGTAGTAAGTTTTCCTGCAGACAGATATTTTCCTATCGGTTCCGATTTAAGGGAATCTCCGATTTTATCCCAATGTCTGTCCGCTACGCCTACTTTAAAATTCTCGTCTCCCTTGGTGCCTTTAACTAAAAAGGTCAGATATTTGAACCTGCTGGCATTGAAATATTCCCCTTTCTTCTCGTTCTTTAAAAGGGAGTAATACCCACACCAACCGCCGGTTTCATAAGGGCCGCCTTCGTTCTTCTTATCGTATTTAAGCATTAAAACATTGGTCTTCTCTCCCTGATATACATCTTCTCTTACAGAGACCATAATTCGAGAAGGTGCCATAACATACACATTCGCCTTGCCGTTCAAATAATTTAGCATCTCGTTTCTTTCAAAATCATCGATTTTGAATTTCATCTCCGGGACTTTTGCCACAGAATATCCTTCAGCTTCAGTCTCTTCAGCATAAGCTTCGAAAATAAAGCTCGTTACGCATATAATCGCAAACAATAAGAAAAATGAAATCCTCATTGGCCCCCTCCTTCTTTTCTTTCTGATTTGGTTAAATGAAACTTAATATCATCGATATAAACGACGCTGCTCTGTTTTTTATTAAAATTGATGACGAAGGAACCCATCTCCGAAAAATCCAACATCCCAAAATCCTTCAATGGAATTACCGCCTCTTGCCATTCGGTAGTAACTCCGGAAGGAAGATATTTCTCGATTTGCCCTGCCTTTAAAGAATCTCCGATGATAAGCCAATTTTTGTCAGCCATACCCAACTCGAAGGATTCACCGCCTTTCTCTCCCCTGACCATAAAAGATACCCTGTCATAGCCGGATAAATCGTAATATTCTCCGTCAATTTGGTTAAGCAGGGTATAATACCCGCACCAACCCGCCGATTTCTTATCATAAATTAATTTTAGTGACCGCCCTTTATCTCCGTAACGGACATTTTTATCCCACGCCATACGACAAACCGACGGCAATTTCTTATACGTGTTCGTTTTCCGAGCCAAAAGGTTCACCGTGGTTGCGTGATCGAAATCGTCTAAAAGAAGGTATCCCTTCTTTCGAATCTCCTTTTCTCTATCGACCAAGAGTTCTTCGTGGAAACGGATGTCATCGATCCAGAAAGTTCCTTTTCCCTCTTCGTTAAAATGAAAAATTATACTATAAACTTTCGATAAATCCGGCCCATAAAAATCCGAAAGTGGAATTTTCACTTCCTGCCAATCGTTCGTTATGCCGTCTGACAAAAAACGATGGACGGAGCCAATCATAACCGCATCCTCTCTGCGATTGGATATGACATCGTTCATTCCGATTTCAAATGTTTCCTCGCCTGTTTTTCCCTTAATCATAAAAGTCATAGTTTTATATTTGGACAGGTCGCCTTTGATTACAATATATGCCCCGCAAAAAGTCTTATCTCCTACTGCCTTTTCATATGTTATCTTGATCGACTCATCTTCTCGCATAAATTCTTTCACGCCACCTTTTACGCCAGTATCTACCTTAGGTGCTTCGGTCGGTTCTTTTACCTCCTTACCGGCAGGGACATAATTTTCCGAATCATCAAAATAGACCCCTACCCTAGAAGGGGGTAGAACAAATGCGCCCACCCTGCCTCGATATCCGAACATATCTTCCCTTTCGTCGAGAGCAGCATCTTTAGGAAGCTGCGGCATGTCTTGGAGGAGCACCCCATCCGGATAAGCGAGGTTATTCCTGCACAATAAAATAATAAATATCCCTGCCAGCGTAATCTTTCTAATCATTTTAACTCCAATATGATAAATGTTGTCGGATCGCCCCAAATCCTCTCTTTAGCCGACGACATCATAAGTTTCTGCGGTTCATTTAAGCCATCGCACTCGCTGGGGTCTATGCCGATTCCCATCTTCATGCCCTTAGAAAAACGCTTCGGCAATTCATTAAGCGGCTCCGCCTCAACTTTCCTATCTTCATTCAGCTTGGAAAATAGGACTCCTTTAGGAATTTTCGCTTCTATAATATATCCATTGTCGACCTTCGCCGACCCTATCGCTATGTAGTCTTTGTAATTCATATCTTCTAAGGGGGGAGTCCAAATGTATACCTCTGCGGGTAGCGTTGAAAAATTACCCGGGCTAAATCCAAATTGAAAATCGTCACTGCTATTGATCGCTTCATTATAATCCCCAAGAAGGTCGACATCTAACCAAAGCTCTACGTGATCTCCTTCCCACATATCGCCTTCGCTTTTCTCCTGAACTAACTTATCATCTTTTATCTTAAAAGCGAAATATAGATTTTCTGCATCCCACTGGCTAAAAACTTCGACGCTAAAATCCTCCTTGCCTTTCCAACCGCCGCTTCCAAACACTATATCTTCCTTCTTATCGAGAAGGAAAGGTAGCGAGGTATCCCAATCGTCTAACCGTCCATCGATTATTATCCGGCCTCTTCTCCCAATGGAAGCAAACGAACGGACGTCTTTTGGCCTCTCCTTTGTCGGGACGTTCCTTCCTTTTGGAAGAAGCCTGTAGCTTTCGTAACAATGAATTGCAACACCTTCAAAAGCGGGGCTATTCTTATATTTCTTTATAAGTTTCAACAACGCCTTCTCCATTGCTTCCCAACCTTCTTCAAAAAATGTATTGCGCCTTAAACCCTGGTGCATACTGATAAGGTCTTGTGTCTCCACTCCCACGACCATCTTCTTGCCAGCCTTTTTGGCTAATGCGATATGGTTTTTTGCATTTTTGATTAAATTTGGAGCGTCATCATAATAATCCATTAAAGCGCAATAATCGACTAACTCTAACGTTCTCTGTTCAAAAAGTCCATCTTCCTCTTTGTCGAAAAATATCGGAATTGCCACTCCAAAGCGAAAATCCTGTTCATAGGAATCGATGAGTTGTCTACACTTCCTTAGCATTTCAATATACTGCCGCTTAACGGACTCCCTATCCTGCACCCACTCAGATGTCAAATATGGCTCGACGTCCAAAGAGATTCCATCGATCCGTTCTCGTGAAATCCTGAATTTATTATATTCCAGGAACGACTTAATCCAATTCAAGGTCAGCTGGTGATTTTCACTAAGGCACCATACGGGGTTACCCGTCAAGGCCTCTACCAAAATTTTCTTGTTATGGGCTTCCGTTAAGAATTGGCTCAACTTTTCGGTGTCTTCTGGTAAATCCCCAAGATAAAGATAGATGGTCTTAATAGCTGCTGTCCTGCAAAATTCAAACAGTTTTTCTCTCGCAATCAAATTGATTATCGGGTCTGTCTTCCAAACCCACATCGCTCGGGGATGTCTGCGGGCATATCTTGCCTTTGGGGTATTATACCTTTCAATCCTTGCGATCTCCGGGTCATCTCTGAACATCATATCGTCCACATAAATCTTGCCTGCTCCCGCATATTTAAACCAGAAAACAACCGATCCTAACGATGAAAAATTGACCTCACCGGCTATCCTAGACAATGGAATCTTTACCTCCTGCCAACGCTTGGTAACTCCTTTCCGCAGAAAGGCATTTATACTTCCAATATAAACAGCATCTATCTCCAATTCTTGCATTTCGCTATCCGCAATGCCTATATCAAACTTTTCTCCTCCTTCGGCACCTTTAACCCAGAAACTTAACGTATTATATCTGCTGGCATCAAGCCCATTTAATAATGTATACCAGCCGCACCAACCGGCTTCCTTCTTAAACTCTATAACTAATGCTTTGCCTTTTTCTCCGATTCTATCTTCTGAGCTCTTATTTATAAGGCTATAGGATGGTCTCTTCGCCCAAGTACCTTGGTAGCCCCCGAGGGAATTAATCCGTTCATAAAATAGGCCGCTGGTAAAACCTTTGTTAAAATCGTCGATTAGAATTGGCTTTAATAATTCCCCTTTAGGCTTTTCTACTATTTCAAAGATTTTCTCTTTGAATTCCTGTATCTCTGTAACGAAAAATATAGATGTCGCCGCTATAAACAAAATAATAACTACAATCGCTATTATGAAGAATACTTTTTTATTCCCTTTAAAATTAAGTCCCATCTGTTTACTCTAAGGCTATATCGTCAATATAAACTGTGCCCATGCCACTGCCGTCAGGAAAACACTCGCTTTCAAAACATATAGCGAGCGAAGACATTTCGGTAAAATCGATTAAGAATAGATTTAGGGGTATGGTCGCCTTCTGCCAATCAGTGGTTATTTTCCCTGCTTTAAGATAGGCGCCTATCTGGTCGGATTTGACTGAATCATCTGCTTGCTCCCAATGCCTATCCGCTAATCCCACTTTAAAATTTTCATCTCCTTGGGCGCCTTTAACCCACAATGTAAGATTTTTATACTTTGAAATGTCAAAATATGTGCTATCTGTCTTGAGCAAGGTATAATAGCCGCACCAGCCTCCGGAGTCATAAGAGCCACCCTTGTTCTTCTTATCGTATTTGATCATAAGCACCATCTCGCTCTTTCCATCTCGTTCTACTGCCTTTCTACTAAGGTAGGCTCTGGAAGGTTCCTGCTGGTACACATTGCTTTTCCCACCTAAAAGGTTTTCCTGTCCTTTAAAATCATCTATCAACTTTACCTCTGCTTCAGCTGTTTTAAAAGCGCTAAATACAAAAAACATGCAGACTAATAGCGCACAACAAAATTTAATATTCCTTTTCATTACATCTCCTCCTTTCTCATTTATATCCCACTGTTTTAGCTATGACCATAAAGGCAGCTGCTTTTATACCGGAATATTCGTCGGCTGAAGAGGATTCGAGCTTTATATCTTTAGTTGAAAAATCAAAAATATGCCTCTCAAGAGAATTTGCCAGCGATTTAAAAAACGGCTCTCCCGCCATGGAAAAATCTCCGCCTACGATCACCAATTTCGGATTTAGCAAATTGACCAAAAATGAAATTCCCTGTCCGATCTTTTCACCTACCTCGAATAAAATTTTATTTGCTTGTTCATCTCCATTTTTTGCGGCTTGCATAGCGTTGCGAAACGGGATTGATTCATAAGAAGAAAATGGCTCAAAAATCGCTTCTTTTTCATCGTCGCTGTGGGCTAAACCGATCTCTCCCGCGCAATAATCCGCCCCGCGATATATCTGACTATCAAGAAGGAAACTGCAGCCGACTCCCATTTCTCCCGCTTCATTCTTACGGGTATAAATATATAGTATATCATCGATATCCTTGCCTTTACCCATAAATCTTTCGTAAAATAATCCTGCGTTAGCGTCTCTATCGACAACGACGTTCAACTTAAGTTTATTTTCCAAAATTCCCTCCAATGGTACATTTCGTTCGCTTAAAATAAATGATGATTTGACTATACCTTTATCAGCGTCTATAACCCCGGGCATAGAGATTCCCACTCCCAGTACCTTATCGGCATGAACATTTGATGATCTTATCAGTTCTTTTACTGAATTAAATAAAAGTTCGGCCAATTTGTTACTTTCGATCTTTGGCGTGATCTTTTTTTCTAACTTAAAAAGTACATTGCACCTTAAATCGCACACACCGATTTTAACATCTGAAATTCCAATATCAGCACCGATAGCATACCTTGCGTCGGGAATCAACCTTATAAGAACCTGAGGCCTGCCTCCGCTGGAAGCGGTTTGCTCGCCTTCAAATACAAGGCCGCTTTTAATCAATTCGTTGACGATCCTCGTTACGGTTACCTTACTCAAATTCGTATGCCTGACTATCTGAGTCCTCGATATAGGTGAATTCTCATAGATGACCTTTAAGATAAGTCTTCGATTACTTTCCTTTAAAAAATTTTTACCTATCCCTACCATTGCCCATTATCACCTTAACGTTATGAGTTCTTCCGTCGCCGTGAGGCTTGATTAAATTTCCTTTTACTTCGACGCCGTCGACTATAAGCTTATCAACCCCATGCTCCACCCCTTTAGGGTTCTCGATTTCGACCAAATAGGTCGCTCCTCTAAAAGGCCTTTTTATAGAACATCTCCTCCAGTGCTTTGGTATGCACGGGTCGATTAGCAGCCCTCCGAAATCCCTCCTCGCCCCTAATATCCATTCGCAGGCAGCCATAAACATCCATGGTGCTGTGCCGGTATTCCATGTAAATGCACCTTCGCCGAAATTGTCCTTATTTCCTGGCCCGATAACATATTCTGCCCATACGTATGGCTCGGCTTTATATTTATCGTGATCGCTCTTAGCTTTACTCATAGGACATAATTTTTTAAATGTCTCGTGGGCTTTATCGCCCCGACCTAATATACAATCCGCCACAATTTTAAAAGCGCAGGCATGAGAAAAGACAGCTGCATTTTCCTTCGTTCCGGCGGCGAATGCAGTAACCCTTCCGATTCCGGGATTAAATTTTGTATAGGACGGCAAAAATAATACCGGGCCATATTCGGTATTTAAATAATTGTCGATCTTATTTAGGATTTTTTTAAGTCTCTCCCGCGGAACTAGTTCGCTCAAAATCGCCCAGGTTTGGCTATTAAGAGGCACTTTGCCCTCTTTGTTTTTATTTGACCCTATCTTAAATCCTTCGTCGTTAAAAGCTGCTAAGTACCAATTTCCATCCCATCCCGCTCTATTAATGATTTTGGTTAAGAGACGGGATTTCTCTTTCATCTCCTCGGCTATTTTTCTATCGCCAATAAAATTAGCCAACGATTCTATTTGCCGACAGGCTCTAACCAACGCCATCCCAAGCCAGACGCTTTCTCCTTTTCCTTTTATTCCGACCGAGTCATAAGCGTCATTCCAATCAGCCTTTTTAATAAACGGAAGGCCGTGTCTTCCGCGCTGACTATATAAATATCTTATCGCTCTTAGTATATGTTCATATACAGTGGTTTTTCCGCCATCGTGAAAGCCATATTCCTTTTTTAAGAACTTGAAATCCCCTGTCTCTTTAAGATATGAGATCACTGTAAAAACCAACCAAATAGCCACATCCGCCTTTCCTATTACAATACTGCCTGTGTGCTTATCCCAAGAACCCTCTACATCCGAAAAACCGGAGACAGCATGGCCAGAGTTATATTGATAATAAAGTATCTTGTCTAATTTTTCTCTTGCCAAATCTAAATCCAAAGCCAAAAGCCCCTCAATGTCCTGAGCGGTATCGCGATAGCCCAATCCACCTTCTCCGCCGTGATATTGGGAAGTGCCGCGCCAGCAAGTAATGGCATATAGTTGATATCTGCCCCAGATATTCACCATTAGATCGAAATCTGGATCCGGCGTCTTAACTATGATCTTATCCAATGCCTTTTCCCAATATAGCTTATTTGCCTTTAAAGAATTTTTAGCAAATTTCAAATTTTTAAATTTCGCTATTCTTTTTAAATCGCGCTCGCTTTCGGCAACGCCCAAAATAACCACGATCTCTTTTTTTTGACCTGGCTTTAAAATTAATTTTTTCTCCAAGACAGCTACCATATCTTCGCCGCGAACATTGTTATTACCCAACTTGCCACGCTTTAAGGTTTCGGAATTTTGATTATCGTTGTAACGGCCGAAGTACTTTCCTTTGTGGCAATCGAAAGCATCTATCTTTTCATCCATACCAAAAAAGGTATAAGTTACCTTATGTTCTTTTTTAAACGGGTGTTTAAAAGAAACTATGCCGTTTAATTTCTTATCGAAATACCCCTCATTATATAAACAAAGTATATTCCTATAATTATTCTCTAATTCGATATTACCGCAAACCAATTCCGCAAATGGAAAAATCTTTAAGATCTTCTTGCGCTTAGAATCATTTTTTACTTTGATGAGCCAGAATTCGACTGGCTCTTGTAAATTCACAAAATAGGTCAGTTCCGTCCCTATTCCTTTATATTTAGAGGCGATTACGCTATAGCCTAAACCGTGACGGCATTGCCAAAAATCCAATTTGGATTTCAACGGCTGCCAATTTGCTGACCAGAATTCGTTCGTAGTTTCATCGCGCAGAAATAGATATCTACCCGGACGGTCGGTATGGATGTGATCGTAGCGCAATATCCTGTTAACCTTGGGGTCCTTATAATAACTAAATCCGCCGCCTGTTTGCGATACAAGGGCGTGATATTTTTTATTAAAAAGGTAGTTAAACCACGGCCGCGGGGTAAGCGGACTGTCGATGATATATTCCTTACCGTCTTCGCTGAAATATCCGTATTTCATTGCCCTACTCTTTACGCAATAGCTCCTTATAAGATTTTCCTAAAACATCCCAAACTAATTCGGGATTATCGCATGCCTTGCTTGACATACCACTTGTACCGTAATAGCTCCAAGCAGCTATATCTCTAATGCCTTCCTCATAAGCGATGTCCGCAACGGTCTTAATATCGCCTTCCCATCCAGATGGAATAGAAAAATTCTGAATCCAGATATGCCCTTCTTTCTTATGGGATTTCGACAGTTGATTTATTTTCTTACAAAATTTTCTAATATAAGCGTTCAGATTAAAATTCCTTTCGGTTTTTTTAATCTCAACCCAGTAAGGATCGGTCCCAATATTATCGAGCGACTTTATCTCCGCTATTTCATCCCAAAAACCGCTCTCTAAATGTTTCGCATTCGGCAACAGACAAACGCTATTTTTCAATCCCTTTGAACTCGAATAGTCACATAACTCCTTTAAGAAAAGGATTAAACTCTGCTGTTTAAAATCTTCTATTTCGTCGGTTAAAGTATCGGGCATCTTGTGATTGAAACGTTCTTTAAAAGAATTCTGACAGCAACCGCATTTACATCCCCAAAGCTCCTCATCCTTATCGCCTACCCAATGGGGTTCATAAAAGTGCGGCTCATCCCAGAAAATAATTTTGGCGCCTAAATCAATGACTTCGTCCATCCAACGCCTCAAAAAAAGACGAGCTTGAGGATTGTTTGGGCACGCAAGCGGCACACTTCTGCCATCGGATACGATCTGTCTTGTCTCTAATTTCTCTGCAACGAAATATGAATAGGCCTCCCCTCCAAATAGCCCTGCCACTCCCCACGGGTCAATCCTCACTTCCAAACCAACCTCAACGCTTGCAGCTACAATTTGACGCATGTTCTCTTTATAATATTGAAGGTCTATTTCCGAAAATGTATGTACGACGTAACTGCAATGATTTTTTCTCATTGCAACTAAATCGCTTTTTACGTGCCTTAAATCCCTGTTTGCGAAATAACTTACCCCAGTTTCCATTTTAATTGCGCTATCCTTTAAGAGCTCCTGCGGTAAGACCAGCGATGATATGTCGTTGAAAGCACAAAAATACAATAATAACAGGTATGGCCGTTATGCTGGAAGCCGCCATCAAATGAGTCCAGTCAACGCTGTATAAACTCTTATAGAGAGCGAGGCCAACCGGCAATGTCCGCATCTCGGTCGTATTGGTCAACAAAAATGGATACAAAAATGTATTCCAGCTTCCCATAAAAGTATTAATGCCCACTATTGCCAACGCTGGCCTTGACAAAGGCATAATAACCTTGAAAAGCACCTGCCAATCATTTGCGCCATCTATTATAGCCGCATCTTCCAAATCTTTTGGCAGGCCGCTAATATATTGACGCAACAAAAATATATTAAAGGGCTCAGTTAAGGCTGGAATGATGAGTGCCCAATAAGTATTTAACCAATGGATGTTTTTCATCAGTATAAACATCGGGACCATTAAGACTTGAGGTGGGATCATTATGCTGCCGATTATCAAAAGAAATAATGCGTGCTTCCCTGGAAATTCCTTTCTTGCGAAGGAATAGGCCACCATTGAACAGAACAAAATATTCCCAAACGTAACCAAAATAGAAATCAAAAAACTATTAAAGAAATAACGGCCGAATGGCCCGCTGACTAAAACATCGACGTAATTTATAAGAGTGACCTTTTTAATACACAAAACAATTTCGTCCAGATAAATAGTGCCAGAACGGGGCGCATCGGAGACGATAGCAAGTCCTTCCACCATCCTTGGGTCAATAGTTTTTAAATCAAAGTCGTTTATGGGTATCGTTACCTTCTGCCACTCGGTTTCTTTTTCTATCGCGTATTTAGATATCTCTAAAAAACTGCTTTTTCCCAGCGTATCTATTAAACCTATTTTAAATTTATAATCCCCTTCCGCCTTATAAAGGAATTCTAATTTACTGAACTTTCGTATATCTTGGTCGATATGCGCGTTCCATATAAAATCGCCTGACTCATCTGCGGTGAATTCTATCTTTTTATATCCATTTTCTTCCCTATTAAAATCCGCGATAACAATTTGAGTTACTTTCTTGGCCAATGTGCCTGTGGCTTTTAAAGAGGTGCTGAACATTAAAAAAAGTGGGAATAAAGTAAAAACCACGATGATCAATAATAAAATGGTTATTGCGATATTAAGCTTTCTCTTTTCTCTCATAAAAATATCCCTTTAGATTATCCTACGCTTTCCCCAAATTTAAATATCTTAAGCTGGGCTAATGTAAGGCACATTATGACAATAAATAAAATATAGCCAACGGCCGAAGCCATTCCCATTTCAAATCTATGGAACCCCATCTCATAAAGATGATAGACGACGGTGGTCGTCGAGCCCAACGGCCCTCCTTGGGTCATTGCAAATATCTCCGGGAATACCTGAAAGGAGCGGATGCTATTAATTACGATGATAAATAACATTATGGGCTTAAGTTGTGGCAAAATAACCCAGCGAAACTGGCCCCACCAATTAGCGCCGTCTATAGCACTTGCTTCGTACATCTCCTGAGAAATGGCTTGAAGCCCGGCCAAAAACAAAATGGTGTAATAGCCGAAGCTCGACCAGACGCACATAGCCATTATGCTGGGCAAGGCTAACTTCGTATTTAATAACCAGCTCGGTTTTGGACTCTGTATGCCATGGATACCAAACTTACTTAAGAATGTCCCTGTCCTATCGATGATGATGTTCAATAAGCCATCGGGAGAATAGACATAACTAAATATACTGGCAATTACAATCACCGAGGTAACAACCGGCAAAAATAGGCCTGCCTGATATAGTTGTTTAAAAGGTAATTTTCGATTTATTAACAGAGCGCAGAATAAAGCGATAGTCGTCGTAAAGGGTACGGTCCCTACGGCGAAGAAAATGGTATGCCAAAGGGCTTTATGAAAATGAGGATCGAACATAACATCCAAATAATTTTTAAAACCTATAAAAGAAAACCTGGCCTCAAGAAGATTATAGTCGGAAAAACTGATTATTATCGAATGGATTAATGGAAAAAGCGAAAAAATAAAAAACAGCAGAAGCCAGGGAAAGATGAACAGATAACCTGTGGCAATTTTCTTAAATCTTAACTTAGTTGCTGGCACCATTTCTCTCTTCTTGAACCTTTGCCATAAATAAATTATTAACCCGGCTGAAAAGATAAATACAATGAAAATCCAAGATAAGATTTTATCGCTAAGACCCGCTTTTATCTTTTTGCTTTTCAAAATGTCATTGATTTTTAAATCCGCTTTTTGCAGAGCTTCCTTTGGAGACACATCTAAAAGGACGACTTCCTCTATTGCCCTCGTTAAATGCTCTTCTATCTTTGGCCAACTTGGATGTTCTGGAGCCGCCACCGAGCTCATCATCTGTTCGAAGAAAATTCTTTGATTGGGCTGCTCTTTAAAATAGGGGTGGCGGATGCTCTCCTTACTGGATGGCAAGACGTTCTTCTGGGATTTAACCACCTTCATAATATTCTCTTCCCTTAATAAAAATTTCATTAGCTTAACGGCTGCTTCCTTTTGTCTGGTCTGTTTAAATATCACAAAAACTTCACCGCCAGCAAATGAAACGGGTCTTCCTATATCTAGGTCGGGTCGAGGAACTATTGCGACGCCGTAATTTAACTCCGGGTTATTTTGGGAAATGAGGATTAGGTTCCAAGCGCCGGAGATTTGTATGCCAACCTTTCCTTCGGCAAATGCCTGATTTATTTGGGCCTGCCTATCATGAATTGAATACGCCTTTAATATGTTGTAAAATTCCAACGTCTCTTGAAATTCTGGCGAAGTAATGAGGGAGGTCTTAAAATCTGGGCTTAAGACATCCGCACCGTTTGACCAAGCGAAGGGGAGAAAGAGTTGCCAGGGAGCATACGGCTCACCAACATAAATTCCAAATCCATAAATCCCTTTGTCGGGTTGGTGTATTTTTTTGGAATAATCCAACAAATCAAGCCATGTCTTTGGGGGCTTATTCGGATCTAAGCCCGCACGCTTAAATAAATCTTTGTTATAAAATAACGCCCTTGTTCCTACCAGCCACGGAGCCCCGAATAGCTTGCCCTCATAACTCACAGATTCCCAGAATAAGTATTTATCTTTTATATCTTTAAAATCGTCGGTCAAGTCGACCAATATCCCGCTGGTAGAAAACGTTGGCACCCAAGTAGATCCCAATTCGCATACATCAGGGGCATTTCCAGCTGCTATCGAAGTTACGATTTTATCAAAACCATAATCCCAGGTGAGAATTTGCATATTAACTTTTATATTGGGATTCTCTTTTTCAAAATCATCCAAAATTAAGCGCATAAAATCTTCTTTTGCGCTTAATTGCCAAAAGGTCAGGGTAATTTGTTTCTCTCTTGCAAAACAGGCGGGTAAACTATTGAATAAAATAAATATAAAAACAACTAATAATGCTATTGTTTTAGAGGTCTTCTTCATTTTCGTTTCTATCTGAAACAAAGTGGCCAAAAAAAATTTCTATTACCTCCTCTTATTATATTAAGATACCACAAAAATATAATTTGTCAATGTAACTAATGCTTTTTCTTTTCCTTCTAAAAGCGAACAAACCAATTAACCCTAATCCCAGCAAAATGATGTTACCGGGTTCTGGGATTACAGCCATCTTTGCATAAGAATCGTAGCTGTGTATTGCAAATCCATCGTACGAGGTATAATTTTTCAAGTTACCTTCGGCAGCATTTAACACTGCCTCCATCTCTTCTTCGCTAAATCCGTAGAAGGTTGTCCAAGAAGGTATAACGTCTTGCGTTTCTACACCTATGACTACCTTGCGATTTATACTATCGGCGTATTGAAGCTCATCTGAAGCGTTATTTACAATCCCATCCGCATCATTTACATAATCCATTATGGTTACGTAGCTACCTATATCCTGCAAATGTTGATACAATGGCTTAACTTCACCGTTCCAGGTTATATTCTGGATTAAAGAGACCTCATCATACCAACGCGGAATGCATGGTCCATATTCGATATTTTGCCCAGAGTTAATGACGAGCTGTTTTTGAGCTGAAAGGGCATCGAGATACTGTTCGGAATAATAAGGTTGGTTATCCCCCCAATCGGACAAAAGATAGGGTTCGATATCCACATTAAAACCATCAAATTTCTCTGAGGCCGAAGAATTTTGGTTGTATTCTAGGACATTTCTCACCATCGAAAGAGCATCTTCTCTTTTTTCCGGCAGTATATATTCCCAGGTCTGAAGATACATAGAGCCGAGAAGCGCATGAACCTGCATACCCCGACTATGAGCTTCACTTATAAAGTAACGATAATAATCGGGGCGTTCAATTATGTCATTTATACCCAGATATGAATCGCTGTAAAGGTATAAGGTTTTGATGTCTTTTGTCTGAGAAAAATTAAGAAGCTCTTGATTTTGAGAAGGACTATAGAGGGCGTCTCGCGTGCTTTGCTCCCAGACCCACATAGCTCTATCGTAGCCATCGGCTTGCGCAAGTGGGTTTGAACTTACTGACAGCGTTATAATAAAAAAAATGAAATTAAATATATAACATTTAAAACTATGCATTTCTTACATCTTTAGGGAACGGGAGATAAAGTTAATCATCGTTATAATCAGCAAGAGCTTCTCCATTAACTCTATCTCCCGATTATTTTTAACCCTTGTTTGTTACCAAAAACGACTTTTTAACTTTTGCTTTTCTTTCTAAAAGCTAACAAACCAATTAAACCGGAGCCCAACAAAAGAAGGCTTGTCGGTTCTGGTATTGGCTGGTTCCCTGCTTCCCAATTATCAAAGGATGTCCAACCGACGCTTGAACCAAGCCCAATGTTCCCAGCTGGTACGCCTGCTAATGTACGAGTAACGGAATTACCTCCAAGCGTCAATTTCGCTTCCGTATCCGAAACCTCCAACAATAAGTTGTACCAACTACCGGCAGTAAGAGCAGGGATTGGCAAATTGGTCCCAGAAGCCGATGGTGACCAGTCAGTTCCAGTCCATGTGTACGGCCTGATGAAGATCACATGTGCATTTTCAGGAGCGTATTCATATACGCCTGCAAACCACATGGTTGAGTTAGGAACATATCCAAAGTGGATTCCCTCTAATGTTTCAGTCCCGATATAGTCCCTCTTAAAGTCTGTTTTTCCATACCCTGTTGTGAAGGACGAACCCGCTGCGTCAAACGTTGAGGCGGTCCAATAGTTCTCTCCTGCGTTAGACTTATACTGTCCAGCATCGACAAGCCAGGTACCTTTTCTTACGGTCCAACCATCTGCTACTCCATCATCAAAGTTGTCCGTCCAAATAGTAGCTTGCGCTGTTGCCGTTAGACCTAAGAATACAAGACTTACCAACCCAATTAGTAATGCAATTTTTCTCACTAGTTTCACCTCCCTCCTTTACGAATTTAATTCTTCACTCCCTTTGTTTCATAAAGAAACAAAGTTTGCAAAAAATATAAGCACTCCTATACTTTGTTTCTGTATGAAACTAATTATACCCAATTCTAAGAAAATGTCAAGAGAATTTTTATGCTTTTTTTAGGGATTTTTTTGCGGAGAATTTTAAGGGGTGCCGCCCCTATTTTTTCTTTGTCTATTTACTCTATCATTACGACAGGAATGAGACCACCTTTCCTGGAGATGTTTACCACCGGCTCAATCGAACACCTGCCCAAGAAAGCAATCCCAGAATCGGATGATGTAAAACCAGAGACCTCGTAATTCTTTTCCATCGCAACCGTTCCGTCTTCGTAAAAAACTGGAAATTTCTCCTCCCTTATCTCGGCATATTCCTGAACAACGTGCGTAGGTCCTTCTTTCTCGCCTGAAGCAGATTCGCCTTTGGCGGAAAACGCCTCTTCCGCTGCCCTTCTCCACTCGCTGGTCTTTGCAAATCTTCCTAAGATAACCCCTTCACCACCATACATTCGATTTGGTTTTATAACCAAGCTATCCTTGTGCTTTTCGATGAATTTAGCGAGTTCTACATCTTCGCCCTTCGGTCCCTTGGTCTTTCTATCCCAGATTAAACGCGTCCAAACTACATGTTTCTTGAACAATCTATTTTGTGCGGGAGTAAAATATTTTGCATATTCATCATCGGTAAAAATCTCCAATGTACTTTTATGGTCGAATTCACCCGCAATGGAAGAGACGACCTGATTTCTCGCAAATGCCTCTTTCAATACGTCCACCTTCGTCCCCTGGTCTTCCATCTCGTGTAATTCATCTATTGAGCAGTCCCTATAAATTATATCTATGGGTGCATCCCTAAAATAAACCTCGCCATTTCTAAGCGAAAGCTCCCTCGGGTCAGTTGCAAATGCCAAAAGGCCTTTGCTTCTCAAATAATTTGCGACGAAGGCGTATTCGTCCGTCCCGTCGAGACAGCGTTGGTCTTCGATAAAAGCCACGTTGGCGCGAAGCCGATCTATCTTCTGGGCGTGTTCGGTTATGGTTTCAAACAATAGTTCGCGAATATCATCCTGCATTACGAACTCTATGTCGCGGACCCGGTTGCGAAAAACTGGAAGTATGATATCTTCTATAATATTGGCCCCCGCAGGAATATAATAAACCCCACCGACGCCGACGGAATTCGTCTCAATAAATGTAAATGAGTCTTTCCAGTCAGAACCGGAGAATATGGCGTTGGCGTCTATTCTGTCAAATACCGTTTGAGGATCCTGAGTGCCGCTTCTGTATATATCGAAGAACCACTCCTCTTCCCGCGGTGTCAAGGTAAGGATCTCTCTTGACTTCGGCTCGTTATAATATATGTTCGCTACCCTCTGAAGTGCGTCCTTCATATCCAAGCAAACTCTATGGAAGAACCTTTTTTGTTCTTTTGTTATTAACCACGGGCGAACGCGAACATTTACGATACGGGGCTCTCCCTTCTCGTTATAAACCACCATGCCACGCTTTAAGGACTCTTCCTTCAATTTATCGAAAAGTTGCCTTACTACCGGTTTCGGAAGCTTTAAGAGTACTTCGTTTAATCTCTCTTGTATCGCTTTTATATCCCGTTTCATTTTACGCAAATTATACCAGATAAAATATTTCAAGTAAAGCGAACGTTCTACTTAAGTTACGTCGGACTATAAAATTTGCAAAACGTAAAATTGATGATATAATATTTAACTCGAAGCGAATTCGCACTAACTATGAAAGAGATATTAAAAGACGGCATAAAATACTTAAAGCGGAAAGGCGTTGATTACGCCGACGTCCGTCTTGTAAGACATACCCACGAATCCTTAATCGTCAAAAATCTGCAAGTCGAAAATATATCCACTATGACCGACGAAGGATTCTCCGTCCGTGTCTTAAAATGGGGCAGTTGGGGCTTCTCGTCGTGCGCGGAGATTTCAAAAGAGAACGTAAAAAGGACCGCCGAACGTGCAATCGCCATCGCCGGGGCAACCGCTTCTATTAATAAAAGCAGGGTATATTTGGCGGGAAATGAACCGATTAAATCCTCTTTCAAATCTAAATACGAAATAGACCCCCTTGAAGTCCCTATGCAGAAAAAATTGGATTACATAATGTGGGCATGCCAAGTTTTAAAATCCCATCCGAATATAAAGACGGCTTTAGCATCGCTCGACTTCTTTAGGACATATAAATTTTTCGTATCAACAGAAGGTTCTGAGTTAGAGCAGGAATTTATAGAAAGCGGCGGTTATGTCGAAGCAATCGCTGTATTAGATGGTGAGGTCCAACGCAGGTCCTATCCGCTTCCACATAGCAACATCGCGCAAAGAGGATATGAATATGCAAAACAACTCGATTTAGTTGGAGGCGCGGAAAAAGTAAAAAATGAGGTAATAAGCCTACTGCGAGCGAAGGAATGCCCCGTAAAGATCACAACGGTGATTTTGGACACATCTCAACTCGCTCTCCAAATTCACGAATCCTGCGGACATCCCGTCGAATTGGATAGGGCGTTTGGCGATGAAGTAAGTTTTGCCGGCGCAAGTTTCTTAACGCCGGAAAAATTAGGAAAATTTAGATACGGTTCAAAATTGGTCAATATAACCGCTGATGCCACTTGTGAAGGCGGTGTGGGAAGTTTCGGCTTTGACGACGAAGGTGTGCCTGCGCAAAAAGTTCCGATTATAAAAGATGGTTTGTTCATCGGATATTTAAGTTCTAGGGAAACCGCATACAGATTAGGAACGAAATCTACTGGCGCGATGAGGGCTGCTAGTTACAGCGCCCTGCCTCTGATTAGGATGACGAATATCAATTTGGAACCGGGTGATGCAACGCTGGAAGAGTTAGTCTCGGATACAAAAGATGGAATATTACTTTCGACCAATAAAAGTTGGTCGATTGACGATTTACGTCTTAATTTTCAGTTCGGCACCGAAATCGCTTGGGAGATCAAAAACGGCAAAATTGGCCAGGTCCTAAAAAATCCTTGCTATACGGGCATAACGCCTAAGTTTTGGGCAAGTTGTAGCGGGATCGCAAATTCGCAATATTGGAAATTGCATGGCGTTCCGAATTGCGGCAAAGGAGAACCAGGGCAGACTATGCACGTCGGACACGGCGTCTCGCCCGCCAAATTTGAAAAGGTACAAGTCGGCAGAAAAAAATGATGATCGGCAAGGAAAGATTACTTGATTCATTAAACCAGGCACTTAAATGGTCGAAAGCAGACCAGACGCTAATTTGCTGTTATGCCACCTTGGATAGAGTCACCAGATTCCACAATTTTAGAATACATCAAGACATAGAGGAATCGGATATAGATATATATTTCAAAATCGACATAAACGGGAGGATAGGGGTATCATCTACAAATTCGCTTAAACCCGAAGATTTAAAAGAGGCATTAAAAAAAGCGATTCAAATCGCAAAGGTCTCTCCTAAACCTAAGGTCAAATTTAAATTTCCATCTGGTGAGGCAACCCCTTCGGTCGTGACCTTTTTTCCAGATACTATAGGTTTTTCATTTGAACAAAGAATACGTAATTTAACATGTATTTTTACCGCCACAAAAAAATATGGGTTGCAACTTGCTGGTTCTTTTATAACCGGCGAAGAGGAAATCGCTGTCGTAAATTCATATAAAGATGCAAAATATCAAGCTTCAACCATATCTGCGCTCAAACTGATTGCGATGGATGGAAGGGCATCGGGATTTTGTAGCGCTATATCGAGGGACATATCTAAAATAGATTGGCAGAATATTCTCGACGAGGCGATTAAAAAATGCATGGACGGAAAAAATCCACAACCGATAAAATTAGGACGATACGACTGCCTCTTAGAACCCGAGGCAGTGGGAGATATCCTGCAATGGCTTGGGTATATCGGTTTTGGAGCAAAGCAACTTTATGAGAAGACCTCGTTCTTATCGGGGAGGATGGATGAGAAGATAATGTCTGATGAGGTAACGATATCCGACGAAGGATTAAATCCTCAAACCATTATATATCCGTTTGATTTTGAAGGAACGCCGAAGAAGAAGGTAATGCTTATAGAACAGGGCGCAGCAAAAGGAGTTGTCTACGATAGCCATTATGGCACCCTATACAAAAAGGGTTCGACTGGACATGCGCTTTTACCAGATGAGGTGGAAGGTCCCCTTCCCTTTAATTTAATAATGGGGGCGGGAAATTCATCGATAGAAGATATGCGAAGGTCTATCAAAAGAGGGATATCTATTACAAGATTTCATTATATAAACGGCCTGCTTAAACCAACGGAAGCATTGATGACGGGGCTGACCCGTGATGGCACATTTCTAATCGAGGACGGAAAAATTAAGAAACCTTTAAAAAATTTAAGGTTCACGGAGAGTATTTTAAGAGCGTTTTCGAATATCAGAAGCGTTTCAAAGGAAAGGAAATTGGTAGGCGACCCAACTCAGCAGATGGAAACATCATACGTGCCCGCACTTTTGATAAAAGATTTCGCATTCACAGGGATTACTGAATAATGCCTTTCGTATCCGTTTTTATCTTCTCGGTGACTATCTTGCATATGTCTAATTTACTACAAGAATTACAGCAGGCGCTCGATAACTCTTTCTCGTAATTCTCTGTGCGTGTGTTACAGGCCAAAAAATTTTGGCATTGAACGCAACAATTAAATGCGGTTAGCATAATTTTTATTCTTCCCCTTCAAATTTAACCAATATATTTCCATCGAAATAGAGATATTTCGCCTTTGAGAGATAGCCCATGTCGGCAGGCAAATTTTTATACCTTCCGTAATACGTCCACTTCTCCTTCGCTACGCCCCATTTACCCGCCTCGTCATATTCCTTAACATCGGGTTCACCCCAAGCCGCCAAAATTTGGTCCTTCGGCATCCCGATCCTTAAATCCGTTGTCCCAAACGGATGTTTTAAAACTTCCTTAAGGGGAGGCGGTTGTATCCCAGCACAACCAACGATATAAATTAAAATGGCGAACAAGTATGAAATTACTCCGTATTTTAAAATATTCGTTCGCATCTTTTTAATCTTCCCCCTTTCTCCTCAATATTATGTTCGTCCTTATCGGTTTAATATTATAACCTTCTTTTAAGTCAAAGTCAAAATTATAAAATCTATCGATATAATTAAAAAGCTCCGATTTTCTGACGAGTTCCTTAAGTTCGCTAAGAAACAAAAGCCTTGTCTTTGTGCGCCCGTTTATCGTGGAATTGAATTTTGGACTCCTTATCCTAAAAATTAATTCATCCTTGAATATCTTATCTTTCGGACTGAACGTATGGGCGAGCTGCCGATATGTAGCATCTATCGATATATCTTTATCTTGCTGAACCCAACGTGCCTCTTCCCATTCAATTACATTTTCATCTTTAGGCATCCAGAAATCTAATATATAAAGGCCGCCTACTTTCAACTCTTTGGCGACCGACCTAAAATGTGATAATATATCATCGTCGGTCAACAGATATCTAAATGAATCGAGCATGCAAATCACACAACCGTACTTATCGCCTAGCTGAAAACTCCTCATATCCGAATGGACGCATTTTAAGTCGAGCCCTTCGAGCGTTGCTTTTCTATTAACGAATTCGACCATCTCCCTGGATTTATCCAAACCCAGTGCTTTATACCCTCGCCTTGCAAATTCCCTTAAGATGATGCCTGTCCCACAAGCGATGTCCAGAATTGAATTGACACTAATTGATGAATATCGCCTGATGCACTCCTCGATGAAATCGCATTCAGGGGTCCTATCCCAGTTATACGCTATCTCGCAATATTCTGGATATGAGTATACGTCTTTTGTAGACATTCGTACCTCTTAACGGCGGCCTCCAAAATCATATTTATCATCTCATCATAGGACATGCCAAAGGATTCGGCAGATAAAGCGAAATAATCGTCCGTTGCAAGAGATGGCAAAGGGTTTATTTCTAAAACATAAATTTTTTCATTTCCTTGCGTCGAAGCACAACTGCCCACCCGAAAATCGACTCTTGCAAAATCCCTACATTCAATGGCGCGGAATGCTTCAAGGCTCAAGCGTTTAATCTCTAACTCCAAATCCGATTCTATCTCGGACAGCTCTTGATACTTTAAACGGCTCTTATCGTATCCGCACTTCTCAAAAATATGACTGCTTAAATTTGTCTTTGCTTCTAAATGCCTTTGCACAACTGGAAAGATCAAAGGATTTTCATTTCCGATTATCCCAACGGTAAATTCCCTGTCGCTAATGAACTCCTCAACAAGTGCAGGTTGATCGTAGATTTTAATGATACGCTTGACCTGTCTTTTAAGCTCCCTATCACTGCTAACTTTAGAATCGGGCGTAATTCCCTTTGCAGAACCTTCATATCTCGGTTTTACGATGAGGGGGAAATTTAATCCTTTTGACACGACTATATTACGTTCGTCCTTGCATTCAAAGTAACGAGGGGTGGGGATGTTATGATAAGCGAATATCCTTTTAGCAAATACCTTATCTAGCGAAATTGCCAATGTTAACGCATCCGAGCCGACGTATGGAATATCCACCACTTCTAAAATCGCGGGGACCTGCGACTCTCGATTCCTACCATCTTCGCCTTCAGCTATATTGAAGATGATATCGCATTGAAGTCGGGGCAGTACCTCAAGAAGACTTTTAGCCGAGCCGATCTTAAGGACGCTACTACCGCATCTAGCCAAAGCATTTTCTATAGAGGATATCGTCTCTTCGGTATCGAACTCCGCTAAGAAATCATTTGGCTTTTTAATCGATTTAACTACGGGCTTTAAATCGAAAACTAATCCGATAAGGAGCGGCATTATTTCATAAGTTCTATATCTATTGTATTTGTGCGGGGGATATAACTTGCCTTTGCATAGACCCTTTGGTCTCTTTTTAAAAGAAGGTCAATCTTCTCTCCGGGACGGGCCATGGTATATCTTTTTACTAGCGATTCGACAAAATCTTTTAAATCGCTTTCTGTCGTTGGAGAAAATCCTAAGCTTAAAGTCGCGGATGGATTCTCGCCAGATAATATTACATCTTCAACTTTAAATTGACCGTAATAGGAAGACGATCTTTGCAGACACTCTTTTATTTTAACTAAGTCGTATTGCGCAGTCACTTCCTTCGGGGAATTCAAAATCGCTATCGTTGTCAAAATAATTATAGCGCACAAAACGAAGGCCCCTTGAATTATCCTCTTTCCCTTTCGCTTTTCGCGTTTTATCCTGTCGTCTATTTTCGCTTTAGCCTTAAGCGCTTCTAAATCCAATTCGAGTTGTTCTTCTTTTGGGGAGATCTTAATGATCTGCGCTTCTTTTTTAGAAGCGACCTCTGATTTTGCCGTCTTATTTTTTAATTTTTCCTCTTTCTCTTCAAGCAACCTTTGCTTTTGCTCCTTCGCCCTTGCCTCTAATTTGGCTTCTTCAATAAAAAGGTTCATCACCTCACGGCGAACCCTTGCCTCTAATTTGGCTTTTTCTTCTATATTATCCTCGTGTATATTTTCTTTAGGCATAGCCCTATCTCTGTTCCAAAATCACAACCTCAACTTGGCAGTTTTTCTTAAAAGTTTCGGCGTCTCTTTCGCTTCCTACTATCGTTCCCCAATGCATAGATATCGCTAACTTCGGCCGTATCGCATTGGCTGCTTTTGCGGCTTCTTGCGCATCCATAGTATAAGTCCCGCCAACTGGAAATACGGCGATATCGGTCTTTACATCTTTCATTTCAGGAATGTAATCTGTATCGCCAGCATGATAAAATCTTGTGCCGTCCGGAAGCGTTATTATATACCCAACCCAACCATTCGCCTTCGGGTGAAATTGTTTATTTACATTATACGCCGCAACCGCCTCGACTTTTATGTCATTTACCTCGACCTTGTCGCCGGGCTTTACAATTTTTACGTTTCCTGGGATCGTCTTCGCTGAATCGGCGGTGGCAACTATAACTGTATCCTTTCCTTGTAGTTTCTTTATATCTTCAACTGACAGGTGGTCGTAATGTGAATGGGTGATACAGATTACATCGGCAGTATCTTTCGACCTTATCTTCCACGGATCGATATAAACTGCCTTGCCACCCTTGGCCAATTTAAACGTCGCATGGCCTAACCATTCGATTCCTTCTAACATCTTTTCTCCTCCTTTAGAAATTGCGAAAATTTTATTCATCCCCAAAAACAAAAAAGGGATAAAAATAGAAAGAAAAATGATACGATATTTCTTTCTTCTCAATTTATCCCTCTTTAAACCTAACTTATAAAACTAAAAGTTACTTCACAAACGCTATATCGTCTATGTATATCGTCCCCGTCTTCTTGGCTGCACAGGTGATGTCATCGAAGACGATGACGAATTCGGTCATGGATTTAAGGTCGTTTAGGCCCTTGAATTCCTTAAGGGGGATATTTACCTGTTGCCAGTCCTTGGTTAGGTTGGTTATGGTATACTTTCCGACCTCGCCTTTGGTGTTTTTCAGTTCCAACTTTATCTTCTTGGAGAAACCGGATACATCATCTCCTTTTATCCATAAAGATAATTTGTCGAACTTAGAGATATTCTGACCTTCGAGCTCCATCCAAAAGCCGTTGTAGGCGGGACGTGGGGAATCAACGTCGTAGTCGAGTTGGACTGAGTAACCCCTTGTGCTGTGCTTTATATCGGAGTTGAAGGAATTTTTGCATCCTTGGCTGTCATCGGACTCGTCCTTATTCCAAGCGCCGAAGTCGCCTCCTATATTGTTGGGCTTATCTCCTAAGTCGAAGTCGGCTACGACTAAAGTCGCTGCTAAAGCGGTTGTGATAAATAACAAGATAAATGTTGTCACTAAAGTTATTGACATTAGAATTTTCATCATAGTACCCATCCCCTCCTTCCTAGTCTTGCAGTTATTTTACTCCGATCCATTTAAGTTTTCAAGTCAAAAAATAAGCCCTCGTTATTCGATGGTCTCTAAGATGAGGGCATTGTTAACAGAATCTATCTTTACGCTGAAATTATCCAAAAAAGACATTCCGAGAAGCCCGTCGATTCCGGGTCCAGGCGCCCTATCCATTACCGCGGCTAATATGTCCTCCGCTCTTGAATTGCCAACCGCTACGCTCTTTAAGTTAACCATTCTGGCTTTTGCTTTGCTTCCATCAGCAAGCAACATCTCTATTTCGTTTCGTTCGCCGCCAAAATCTATCTCAAGCTGACTGGCAATGCTTCTCGAAATAGTAACTAGGCTTGCTCCAGTATCTACTGCCATTAGGCACATTACTGTATCGTTCAGCTTGACTTCCACTACAAGGTTTCCGGAAGATTTAACAAGGGCTATAGAATCTTTTCTTAGACTCTTTTCTAGATTCGCAGTCGCCTCGCCAATCGTATCATAAAAGCAAACTTCGTCCCCTGTAAGTTCCTTTCCTTTAGCGGCTTTTGACTCTTTCTCAAAATATATCTTGAAACTCACCAAACTGTCTTTATATTTTATTATGGTTTTCTGTACCGCCTGACTGTAGAGAGGATATTTGTCGTTCAACTTCAAAAGATCATCGGACAGCAAAGCGAGCTTTGCGTTCAGGGAATTTACGTCGCTTACCACCTTATTGTAGTACTTAACATCGCGGTTCGGGTCCAAATTTCTAAGCTCCTGATTCTTTGCGTTAAAGGTCGACAGCAAGGAGTTAAATTTCTCTTTCTTTTCGTTGAACTCTTTTTTTAACGAAGTGAATTGGCTCCTTTCGACATCAACCTTATTTTTATCGCGCTTCAATTCTTGGTACCTATTAGCTATATCTTCTAGGCCCGGAGGTATGAACGTTCCTTTTTCAATCTCTCTTTTTTTGAAGTCCGTGACCAATTCTTCCTGTTCTTCAGTGCCTGCCTTCTCGATAGATTCGATATCGCTCTTTAAAATTGTGACTTTTCCTATACCTATATCTACGACAACGGCTGTATCGCTTTCCTCTTTTATCACGCCTGTTAGAATACGTTTATTCTTCATATGTATAGTATCTGCGCGAGCGCTGGTCGCCAATAAAAGTAACAAGTTAAATAAAAATATAAATGCAATTGTTCTTTTCATGTTATTATTCAACCAAGAGTGATTTTTACAAGATGGGTTCTGTTGTTCTTTGGGGTTGGGACTAGATTACTATCCAATCTTCTACCGTCGAGGGTTATTTCCTTCACTCCATAGGATACATGCCTTTTATTAGATACGATTATTTTATAAGTTGCTTTTCTAAATTTCCTTGTAATCTCAAACCCATCCCATTCTTTTGGAATACAGGGGTCTATTAAAAGTCCTTCCGGGGTTGGACGGATCCCTAAAATCCAATTAGTAGAAACTCTGTACAACCAAGCTGCCGAACCAGTATACCAGGACCAGCTACCCATCCCAAAATTAGCCGAGTCAATGCCATCGGTATTTCCCGGAGTAACGTATGGCTCGGCTTTATAAAAATCAGGCTCGTTTCCTCTTTTTATAGGGCAAATCTTGGAGTAAAGCTCATATGCCTTTTCTGGATTCTTTCTTATACACTCCGCCATAATCGCCCATGTTGCGGCGTGAGTATAAACACCGCCGTTTTCTCTTACGCCGGGTGCATAACGGGTGATATAACCTATTTTTTGACTCGGTTCTGAAAAAGCCGGATAAAGTAAAAGAGGCCCATATTCGCGATAAAGGAACCTCGCGGCAGAATCCATCGCTAACCTTGCATGGTCTTCCGTAGCAGTCCCTGCAATAATCGACCATGTTTGCGAGTTCAAGAATATCTTGCCCTCTTTACATTTTGAACTTCCAATAATAGCCCCGTCGTCACAGCTTGCCCTCCAATACCATTTGCCGTCCCACGCGTATTTATTGACCGCCTTTTTAATATCTTCCGCTCTCTTTAAATATTTCTTTGCTTCTGCTCCCTTTTTGATTTTACTATTGGACAGCACTTCTTGCGACCATCGTCTTAAAATATCATAAATAAAATGAGCCATCCATATAGATTCGCCTTTCCATTTTATGCCGATTAGATTCATTCCATCATTCCAATCGCCTTCGCCGATTAATGGAAGTCCGCGTTTAGAAAATCTCGAAAGCGCCTTTTTTATCGAGCGCTCGCAATGTTCAAATAATGTGGCGCTTGCGCCGTCAACGAATTTTACCTTTTCCTTTAAAATATCTAAATCTGCGGTCTCCTCTATGTAGCTCAACGTAATATAAGGCAACCATAATAAATCGTCTGTCTTATTGCTCTTCGGTCCCCATTCAGCCAATGTGTGCCACCAAAGATAGACCGTACCATCTTTGAATTGATGTGCTGCATGTAATAGGATCTGTTTTTTAGTTAACGCTGGATTCGATGGTAAAAATACTAAAGAATCTTGCAACTGGTCCCTAAATCCATATGCACCGCTTGATTGATAATAACCACACCTTCCCCAAATCCTGCAGGATATCGCCTGGTACTTAAGCCAAATATTCGTCGTTATGTTGAACGCATCGTCAGGAGTCCTAACCTCCAAACCCGACAATAATTCACTCCAGTATCTTTTTACCTCGGAAAATGCTGCCTCAACATTTTTAATATCAAAATATCTCTTTATTACCTTCGTATCTTTATTTCGCCCTTGACTTAAACCAAGCAAGAAAACAAACTCTTTGGTTTCGCCTCTATTTAATTCTAAGTCGATGTGCAGACTTGCGATCGAATCGTTCCATCGACCAGTTGTGTTGGTAAGCGCCCCTCTCTCAACCGCAATAGGATTGTTTATCGTGCGATATCTTCCAATAAAATTACCTTTGTCACCATCATACGATTTTGGCTCAATCGAAGAAGCAAAAAATGCTTCGCAGGGCCATTCTGACAAAATTGAATTTGGAAGAAGGGGTTGTTTTCTCTTTTTTCCGAATATTGCGTGAAGTGTTTTATCGTATGAGGTTTCGATGAACGTCTTGTGAAATTCTCGGTGAGTATCGTCTTTATTTCCAAGCAGCCATTCGAAATACGTAAATAACGATAACGAGACCTGTTTGTTAGAATCGTTTTTTATTGCGACCTTCCAAATCTCAATCGGCTCACCCCGAGGGACAAAAATCATAAGGGAAGCGTTTATACCTTTATAGGTATTTGTGATGGTTGAATAACCTATGCCGTGCCTGCACTCATATTTTTCGAAATTGGGACAAACCGGTTTCCACGCAAGCGACCAATACTCTCCCGAATCTTTATCTTTAATATAAATATACTTACCCCATTCATCCTTAATTAAGTCCTGTTCCCATCGCGTAAGTCGAGCGAGGTTGGAATTTTCCCACCAAGAGAAACCAGAGCCCGCCTGCGAGATAATAACGCCGTATGAACCGTTTGAGATGACATTAATCCACGGCCGCGGCGTATCGGGCCTGGTAATTACGTATTCCTTGCCATCGTTGGTAAAATAACCGTATTTTGTCTTAAATTTCATTTGCCTTCTTTGAATAATTCGTTTACCTTCGGAACTATCTTTTTGACAGCATCACGAGGAGACTCTAAACCATTGAAGACCATATCGAACTCGGGATTTATATAGAGGTCTCGTGCCTCTCGCCATTTCGAATGGAATGGATCGTAAACCACGTGCTTGACCGCCTCATTTAACATCTTCTTATTAAGCGGCGGTTTTGCGCTACCAGCCCAATGTTCGCCCTCTGCAATTCTTCTATTCGCTGGTTGCGCCAATCCGGATTCAGCTAACATAATCTGCCCCTCATCGCCGCTTAATGCCTTCAAAACTTCCCACGCTTCTTGAGGATATTTTGTCGATTTTAAGATTCCATATGCCGTTCCACCAGTTGCAAATTTTCTTATGCCCTTAGGGCTCTTTGGATACAACGCAATATCCCAATCAAAATCTTTGACCTTCCTTATAATTGGTGTCTCCCAAATACCTGAGTGAAACATCGCAACCCTCTGCATCATAAACATCTGAATAACACCCAACCCTAAATTCCTGATCGTCGTTGGAGCAGGAGAAACCTTGTGCTTGTGAGTTAAAGCCACCATAAATTCCAAGCCCTCGATGGACTCCGGCATATCGAGAAGACACTTTGTTGGCTTCTTAACATTATCTACTATGTTACCTCCATTTGATAATACGAAATTAGGCCACATATCGCTGTAAAATCCATATTGTATAACCTTCCCGTCCTTATCAACCTTGGTCAATCTCTTGGCCTTATCTAACAAATCGTTCCAGTCCCAATCATCAGTCGGATATGGAAGCCCTGCTTCGTCAAAGAGTTTTTTATTGTAATAGATACAGGCCATCGGTGCTGTGTCCCTCGGGATGCCGTATAGTTTGCCATCGACCGTGTATCTGTCGACCACTTCCGGGAAGAAATCCTCAAGTCTAAATACAGGGTCGTTTTCTATAAACGGATTTAAGTCCATAAATACGTCCTTGGCCGCAAAGGAGACGAACATATTAACTTCAGCTGCAATTATATCCGGCGCTGCCCTACCTGCAATTTCAGTCAATATCTTGCTAATATATCCCCCGAAAGGGATGTGCTCCAACTTTACTTGGACATCCGGATGGGACTTCTGCCAATTTTTTATTGTTGTTGTTATAATTTCTATCTCTTCTGGGCTACCCCAGAATGCAACTTTTATAGGAACCTTCTTTGGTTTAACGCCCGCCTCCTTCGGAGCGCATCCTACAATTTGAAAAACGAAAGCTAAAATTATAACGGATACAAAAAATTTTCTTAAACTTCTGCTCATGAGCCTTCCCTCCTTATTTTTACGCATTCATAAAGATGCGTTGTAATACCAAGCATATTGCTCCCATTGCGATAGCATTCTCACCCAACCTCGATGGAACAATCCGCAAATTCCTAACAGCCTCCTCGCGTGACCAAGCATGGGCAGTCCTCTTTACGGAATCGATAAATACCGAGCCCGCCTGTTCTATTCCTCCTCCAATTACAACAACCTCAGGATTTAGGAGGTTGACCAAAAACGCTATCTTCTTTCCTAAGTGCCTGCCAGCGACTTCTAATAATTCATTTGCTAATTTATCTCCTGCCTTTGAGGCCTCGATAACGAACCCAAGATTTATCCTCTCTGGATCATTCCCTGCCAATTCGAATACCTTGGATTTTAACCCTTCCTTGAACGCCTTCTTTGCATTATATGTTATACCTAAATCTAATTCCCAACTGCCTAAGTTTAAAGATTCTTGCCTTCTTAACTCCGGATCCGGTTCTGCAGGGTTGAAAATTCCAATTTCTCCTGCAGAGCTCGTAGAACCACGGTATATCTGTCCGTTTATTATGAGCCCGCAGCTGACCCCTGTATACATATAAATCATATCTTTAATATCGGCTTGGAATCCAAACCAGCGTTCACCAAAGACCGCACAGGCGGCATCATGTTCAACCAAAGTTGGAATATCAAATTCCTTCTCGAAAATATCCTTCAATGAAATCCCAGAGATCGAGACCATAGATAACCCCATGGAGCCGAACCATCTTATCGCCTGCCCTGCTTCATCGATAATTCCGGGTATACCTATCCCTAAACCCTTTATCTTACTCGCCTCAATTTTAGATTTATTCAAAACACCCTCGACTGTTTCAACCAATCTATCGATTACAGCCTCAGTAATCTGAAGGGGGCGATCTTTCTTCACCTCGCATATTACCTGTGCCTTCGAATCGACTAAGATGCCGACTATATTCAAAGCTGTCAACCCCACTCCGATGATATATCCCGACTTCGGATTAAGTTCGACAAGGGTCGGCCGCCTACCACCGGTTGAAACATCAAGCCCTTTCTCTATCACCAAGCCGTTCTCTATAAACTCAGTGATATAATTCGATACGGTCACGATATTTAAGCCGGTAACGCGCGAGATCTCCGTTCTCGATATCGGACCGCGTTTCATTATAAGTTCTAAAATCGATAAATTCTTCCGCTGTTTATCTGTTAAGATCCTCCCCATCTCAAAAGGACCCTTTCAATTTAATATTTCTCATCGTTTGTTCCTATAGCTTTATTCAAAAAAATTCTCGTTTAAAAGCGTTTCGACCTTTTTTGCTATCGAATCCTTATGAAACCGCTCCTTGATAGCTCCTTTATTTAAGTAATTATCGATGGACGGCAGTATCATACCTTGGTCTAACGCCAGATATGTATACGAGACCCTTCCGTTTCTTACATTAACGGAGTCGTACATCCCGAACTCGCCGTAGATATTGTAATTTTGCAACATCCTCCTTATATTTAGAATCGCCTCCTCAGGCATAAAGTCCAGCGCCATAAATACGACGTGCGGAGTTACGACGCCTTCGTCCTTATACCCCTTAAAACCTATTCCGGCTACTCCATATTCGGTATAACCGCCATAACTTCCGTCGGGCGTTGAGCAAGGAGAAAATCCCCAAACAGGGTAGCCCTTCTCCTTCGCGAAATCGATATGCGCCTTAATGCCCTTCAAGTCATTCAATCCTAATCCCTTTTTGGCTAATTCCTTTTCCTTAACCATTAACGAAGGCATCAAAAATTCAAATAGGCTGCCGCCCCAGCTCGGGACTATCTTCTCCCCTTTATATGTGTAATATCCTTGAAAATACTTCGTGCCGAATCTCTTTGCTTCTTTACCCTGCGGCACCTGTGATTGCCATTCCACATCAACTGGAAAAACCCTGGCTACCTTATACCAATGTTCTTTTGGAATATCGCCTTTGCCGATCGCTATCAAGCTCGTAAACCTCGCCTCGCTATTGAGCTGTCCATAGTGATACGGAGAAAACTCATCCCTTTCTGTTTCGTAACCTAAGTTTATCTGGCCTAAATTTTTGTTGTATAGGCTCGAGAAATCCATCTCATCCAAAAGTTTCGAACAACGTTTCTTCAATTCCTTGCCGAACGCCTGGCGAGCGATGATTAATCCACCCGCCAGCCAACCGTCGTCGACGGATGAGATGTACTTGCGGGTCGTTTGTAAATTCGACGTCGAATAGTAGTTATCCCATAATCCGTGCCACCGAGGAAGCTTTTCTAACACGTCTAATGTATCGGAGATACGTTTTATCGCTTCTTCTTTTTCGATAAATTTCAAGTCGTATGCCGCAACTATATTTATAAAATACAATCCGATATTTGTCGGCGAAGTGTAATCGCCAATTCGCCTCTCGGGTGCCAATGCTATATAATCCAACGGCAAGTGCGTATTTTTATCCACCACATTTTTGAAATATTCCCAAGTATCCCTTGCGATCTCATTTAAAAGTTCGGCGTCGGATTTCGCGATAAGCTCCCTTTTCCTATCCTCCATTAATATGCTATTCGGATAATAAGCGATGTTATCTTTAAGCGACTTAAAGAAAAGTTCGGGTTCGCCATAAAAGTATATATCGTCCAAATAAATCTTGGCGCTGATTGCGGGTTCCCCTTTAAAAACCAGCGTAAATTTTCCCATACGGTCTAAATTCACGCCTGAGAATTTCTCGATGGGGATTTTAACCTCCTGCCAATCGCTCGTAATCTTTGCGTGTTCGGTAACTTTAACCTCTTTTTTAACGCCTTCCGCATCCTGTAACCTAATCCAAAATACTTCCCCGCCTTCGAAACCCTTGACCCAAAACGCTACGCCCTTAGCTTGGCTTATATCGAGTTCGTTTAAAGATGTAGACCACGCACCCTCTGTGCCTTCCGGAAAATAAAATTCAAGTTCTAGGGAATATCCTTGCGCCCCGTGAATTATCTTCTTATTATATGCCGCTTGCAAAAATGCGGGTTTTTTGATATCGATGGAGGGATTTCCTCCTACCTCATTGGGATCCTTTCCGTCGTTGAAATTTTCGATGAATTTCTTTTCAGAACCAGCAGGAATTCTAACCCTTGTCCAGTCCACAATTGAAGGCTCGGCTTTTTCAGGGCTTACTTTTTCTTCGACTTTCGCTTCTTCTTTTTTAACCTCTTCCTTTATGGGCATGGGCACAGAAACTTCTTTCGGTTTTGCTTTGCAGCCCACAACGTAAATTAAAAAGATTGGGCAGATTAAAAAAATAGATATAGCCCTTTTTGTCATCCTAAATTTACCTTTAATAAAACCGGGCCCTCGTCGCTATGTTTAAAGGATATCCTAGCTTCGCCCGCCCTAAAACTGAACTCCACCTTTTTCCCATCGGCGAAAACCTGTTTGGGTTTTGCCTTTAGAACAAGTACAACTTCGCCTTCCGATTTGGGGCTCCCTAGTAATTCCATATACATCGAGCCGCCTTTTTCAAACGCGCTTAAGATCTGGGATGCGGCGAATAGTATCCTTCCGGCGCTTCCTTGAATCGGGACATTGATTGGAATTAACAAACCACTCAACGCAGGCAAAGTCAATTTTAAACCGTATGGCATCTTCACTTCGCCTTTAGTCACAGGATGAACGAAAGTAACATATCCCGATTCGGGTGTCCTATAATAATTAGCGATAAAAAGGAATCCATAACCCAATCCAAAAAGTTCTTGGACAACGAGCCTATCATTTGTGGACGTCGCAGCCCCACAGATATCATCCATCTTTAAAATGTGCGAATACGCCTCGAGATGTTCTTCAATAACATAACCAAAGGCAGTGCCCAAGATCAAAGCAGTTCCGCCTGCGACGTGCTTGATTATTCCGCAGACTTGGCCGTCCTCAAGTAAGGCTATGGGTTGCGCGCTCGGTTCATTAAAGACTCGAATGGGACTGAGTACCGAAATTTCTTTTACATCAAAAAAATCGATTTTCGGCGTCCGAGGCCTCGCCAACTTCTCCTCGCCTAACTTAAGCACCTGCTTTAATATCTCGCACGGCTTAAACGACAAATCGTACTTCGGCACACAAGGTAAGATTACAAGGCGGCCTCCGTTTGATATATATTGGGTCAACAACTTCTGAGAATCGGCATCCATATATTCTGCCGATACTATCCATACCTGTTTATATTTCGATAGGTCTTTGTCCTTGCACTGCTCAAGGTCTAAAATATCATAGTCGCAATTTAACCTCTTAAGCGCTTTCGCAATCCCCTCGAAGAATATGCTATCCATCAGGTACTTCGAACCGAACATTAAACCTAATTTCTCTAAATCGTAATATCGGGTTAGTTCTGAATGATAATACGGCTTATAAATTAGAAGGGCAATTTTAGGATCCGCTTTTGCATTAACCAAAAGATTTCCGAAAGAAGAGGTAAATTTTCCGAGTCGCCTGATTATGGGATATAGCGGACCTTCTTTGCCGTCGTAATCAAGCGGGGTCTGCCAATAAAAGGTGGGTCCTACAGCGGATTTTAATCTCGGATTTTTCCCTTGGGAGAACATATAGAAATTCATACCGCAAGCGCCATATGCCAAAGATGCTTTATAGAACAATTCCAATTCATCTGGATAGGTGACGACGTTGTGTTCTCTGGTACCGCTTTGCATCTCCGCAACAAATACAGGAGCATTTTTGTCTTGAACGGCTTTCGTCATCTGCTGGATCAGCGCTCCATCATGAAAGTTCCTATACGAGACGTTCTCTGGTATGTGGTCGACAGTTAAAATGACCTTCGGATACAACTTTGCAACATCTTGGTACATCGTGATGTTAAGCAGATACTCAATCCCGCGTCCCCAAACCCATCCAGGCAAATTGTGCGTTAAAGGGACTTGAATTCCTCTTTTAACCGCCTCCTTCATCAAATATTCCAAATACATGGCATAGTAGCGACGCCAAAATTGATGCCAATCTAATTCTAACGCCAATTCCGATAATCTACTTACGGAACCCAACGGAGGAGCAACCGAAGAGAAACTTTTATATTTCGTCTTATATACCGCGTTGAGTCGACTTATCTTCTTATATTTATCGGATAAAAATTTCCTGTAATATTCGAGCGCAATGTCAGAATAATCAGCTTCTTTCTCAAGCCAAGGAAAGAGCGCTGCCTCATTACATAACTGCACCAGAATTACAACCCCACCGCCTCTAGTGACTTGATTTTCTTTAATTATATCGAATACTTTGTCATACCAGAGCTTCGTGTACTTTAGGAAGGTCGGGTGCATCAATGTCGTGCGGGCGTGGCCAAAGGGTCTGCCATCTTTTCTTATGGCGAAAATTTCGGGATGCGATGACAAAAGCCATCCTGGAATTCCGTCGTCCTTATACTCTGCGTGAACATATGGACCGGGCCTTACAATTAAAAATAGGTCGTTTTTCTTACATAATTTTATAAAACCAATTAAATTTCTTTGAGGGTTTGTCTCGCCGGTAAAATCGAATTTCCCCTCCTCGTATTCGTGCCAATCCCAAGGGATATAGGTGCTTATAGTATTTAGGTTAGCTTGTTTGGCCTTCTTTAAATGAAGGGCCCAACTGACGGCTTTCAGCCTGAAATAATGGACCTCACCAGAGTAGATGAAGAAATTGCGTCCACTTAATTTAAAAGTATTTTCAGCAACTTTAAAATCCATATGTAATATGAGGTTAAAAAATTAAGGCGGGTAAAAGAACTCCGCTCGCCCTCTTTAATTTTGTGCTTATGCGCTAATCTCTTAGTAAAAAAGAATGTTGTCTATATAAATTATGCCGGTCTTCGGCCTCGTGACAGAATCCTCAAAAACGATGACGAACTCCGTCATTGACTTCAAGTCCTTTATCCCTTTAAAACTTGAAAATGGAATTTCAAGGGGCGCCCATGTTCCGCTTATCTGGGAAACATAGGTTTTACCAACCTCGCCTTTGGAATTTTTTAACTCCACTTTGAGGCTCTGCGGGTAGCCCGCTTCTGTATCGCCCTTGATATAGAAGACCAATTTGTTGTATTGAGAGGCATCCATATTCTCCAGCTTCAACCAAAAACCGTTATAAGCCGGATTGGGCGAGTCAACATCATATTTCAATTTTATCGCATAACCCTCTCTGCCATATTTCTCTTCGGAAGTAAATGAATCCTGGCAACCCTGCGAGGGGTCATCGGGATCCTTACTCCAAGCGCCAAAATCTCCCCCAAGATTATTCGGTTTGGAACCGGTATCAAAATCGGCTACCATAACCTCCTTAGGTCTTGCAGGAATCTTAACTTCGACAGGCGCTTTTGATGGTTTCTTTGGCGCAGCTTCCTTTTTCGGCGCACAGGCAAAAACAAATATGATTAGCAAAGTTATCACTCCCAAATAAATAATGAACCTTTTTGCCATCTTTGCCTCCAGGTTAAAAAATTGTTTTAATATTCTATTATAAAATCTTATTAAAGTCAAGGAAAGGTAAGCCTAAAGGATTGAGAGATATTCCTTTATCTCGTAGTCGGTAACCTGGGCTCTATATCTATCCCACTCTATCTTCTTATTTTCAATAAATATCCCGAACGCATGTTCCCCCAAAGCCTTCCTTACCACTTCGCTTTTTTCGGCTTCGAGAACGGCTTCATACAAATCACCCGGCAACGGATCTATGTTTCGTCTTTTCCTTTCTTCAGGGGAAAGCTCAAAGACGTTTTCTTCGGTCGGCGGAGGAAGCTCGTAATTCTTCTCGACGCCCTCTAAACCTGCTGCTAACATCACGCTAAATGCGAGGTATGGATTGCACGCAGGGTCAGGCGAACGATATTCTATTCTAGTCGCCTTCTCTTTTCCAGGTTTATATTCCGGGATTCGAATTAGCGTTGAGCGATTCCTTTTAGCCCAAGAAATATATACAGGAGCCTCGTAGCCTGGTACTAGCCTTTTATAAGAATTTACCCACTGGCTCGTTATAGCGGTTATCTCCTGTGAATGTTTCAAAAGTCCCGCGATAAAACATTTCGCAACCTTTGAGAGATGATACTTATCCTTCGCGTCAAAAAACGCGTTTTTGTCGCCCTCAAATAGAGATTGATGGGTGTGCATCCCTGAGCCATTTACTCCACATATCGGCTTTGGCATAAACGTGGCATATACGTTATATCTCTGTGCTATCTCTTTAACCACTACGCGATAAGTCATCGTGTGGTCAGCCATCGTGAGGGCATCGGTATACCTTAAATCTATTTCATGCTGGCTGGGCGCCACTTCATGATGGCTATATTCAACAGCTATACCCACCTCATTTAACATCATTACCGTATCGCGCCTTAAATCCGCTGCGACATCTGGTGGAATTAAATCGAAATACCCACCAGAATCTAAAGTCTGCGTTGATTTATTATCCTTGAAATAAAAATATTCCAACTCTGGTCCAATATAATAGGTAAACCCCAATTTAGCGGCGCGCTTTAAATTTTGTTTTAATATATATCTCGGATCCCCTTCAAATGGTTCTCCACCAGGCCGTAATATATCGCAAAACATCCTAGCAACCGCATATTCATCTTTAGAACGCCAAGGCAAAAGGGAAAACGTGTTTGGGTCTGGTTTAGCAATCATATCGGATTCGTCGATACGCGCGAACCCCTCTATCGACGAGCCATCAAAGCCCATCCCATCCTCAAGTGCCCCTTCCAACTCGTCAAAGGTGATCGCGAAGGACTTCAAAAATCCTAAGACATCCGTAAACCAAAGCTTTATAAATTTTACATTGGCTTCCTTAGCCATCTTCATCACATACTCTTTATCCTTCGTCGGCATCTTTCTCCCGTCTCCTTTCTTAAATTTAAGTTCCTTTGTGTACTATTTTATGCCAATCATCATTGGGTGTCAAGATTTACCTACGCCCGTGTAATTAAATAGTCAAGATGTCCGCTTTTTCTAACAAGTGATCTGTCCGCTTTTGGTTAAAGTTAGTAGTAGTCCTTTTTCTTTTGGCTACCTTTTCTTTTTGTGAATTGTGTGGATATGTGGATAAGCCCTTTGGCTGATAATAACCAAGTGTATGAGGACCATATCCTATCGTTATAGAGCCGTCTATATGCTCATATACTATCACCCTGCATTTAGCGAATGATACCCTTAATTCAGATGGGCCTATTTGCAATATTCTATTATTGAATGAGATTG
>JBDRDF010000031.1:0-14840 GCA_043821025.1 Candidatus Omnitrophota bacterium | reverse complement strand
CTTAAGGTTAAGTGTGGGCAACCCTGCCCGCTCGAATCTTCTACGTGCGGATGCGATATTCAGAATTACAGGAATATTTATTATCTTTGAAATTTAATATCTCGTACATATATGTTATAAGACAATTTGGCGAACGAAGAGGCGGTTTATGACTTTAGCCATATATTACCTTAAGCGAGTAATAAAGGAAGCCTTAAGTAAAGCAGATTGTCTACCAGCCAAGCGAGAGTTAAATTTCAATTCCTATTATAATTTATTGACACTTTTTTAGATTTAAGGTATAATCACTCAAAAAATCGGAGGTATTTTATGTACGCGATTATTCAAACTGGGGGAAAACAATATAAGGTATTTAAAGGCGATATTATAAATGTTGAGCGGTTAGACGCCCATAAAAAGGAAATAACAATAAAAGACGTGCTTTTAATCTCAGACGGTAAGGAGATAACGGTTGGCAGGCCTTTCGTTAAGGATGCAAAGGTAATCTGCGAAATCCTTTCTGATTTTAAGGGCAAGAAAGTTTTGTCTTTTAAATACAGGAGGAGAAAAGATTCGCGTTGGCGCAAAGGTCATCGTCAGATTTTTACTCAACTGAAAGTCAAAGAAATAACAGTTTAGGAGGTAGTGAAATGGCGCACAAGAAAGGAATGGGTTCGACTCGCAATGGGCGAGACAGCAATTCAAAGAGACTGGGTGTTAAGTGCTACGGCGGACAATACGTCAAGGCAGGCAGTATTATTGTAAGGCAACGCGGGACGCCGTATAGACCAGGGCAAAATGTCGGAAAGGGAAAAGACGACACCCTTTTTGCTTTACTAGATGGAATTGTCGATTTTACAAAGACAAGATTAATCAGCATCCTCCCACAATAAAATAGCCAAAATTTAAGGTGTTTGTCGATACCGCAAAGATTTATGTCAAAGCAGGTGATGGCGGCGACGGTTGTTTGAGTGTCTACAAAGATAAATATACCCGTCGTGCCCGTCGTGGAATACCAAATGGCGGCCCTGGCGGCAGAGGCGGAGACGTCGTAATAAAAGTAAACGAAAATATTCACACCCTTTTAGATTTTCAATATAGGCAACACTTCAAGGCAGTTAAAGGTGCCAACGGCTCATCAAAGAATAAAAAAGGAAAAGAAGGAAAAGATTGCATCATTGAAGTCCCGCCTGGAATTATAGTCAAGGATTTAAATTCAAGTCGTGTCATCAAGGATTTAGCCAAGCCCGGCGATGAGGTCATCGTCGCAAAAGGTGGTGAGGGCGGACGGGGCAACGCCTCAAAAAAACCAGCAACTAAGGGGTTGCCGGGAGAAGGTAGTAGTTTAATTTTAGAGTTAAAGCTAATCGCAAATTGCGGTATAGTTGGTTTTCCAAATTCAGGTAAATCAACGCTTATATCAAAAGTTTCCAAAGCGAGGCCGAAGATAGCGTCCTATCCTTTTACGACGAGAGAACCAGTGCTTGGAACCGTTGAGGGTTATAAAGGCGAGCGCTCTTTTACAGTTGCGGATATTCCGGGACTGATAGAAGGTGCTCATCAAGGTAAGGGGTTGGGCGATAAGTTCTTGCGACACGTCGAGCGGACTAAGGTTTTAGTCCATTTAATAGATATGGCTGCGGTTGATGGACGAGACCCGATAAGAGATTGCCATTCTTTAAATAACGAATTAAAACAATACGGGTGTCATCTCGAGAAAAAAGCACAAATAATCGCAGCTAACAAAATGGATCTTCCCGCAGCACAAGATAATTTAACTAGATTTAAAGAGGTAGTTAAGGAGGAAGTTTTTCCCATTTCCGCAAAGACCGGGATGGGTATAGATGAATTAATGGATGCTGTTTCAAAAAGGTTGGCTAAATTAAATGAGGGATAAATTTCTTTCTAATCTTAAGTTAGTCGTTGTCAAGGTAGGTACATCCGTTCTTGCATCGAAGACGCATCCTCTTAAAGAGGAATCTATCAGAGATGTCGCCGGTCAAATCTGCGCCCTTCTGGATAGAGGCATAAAAGTAATATTAGTAAGTTCAGGGGCTATCGGGGCGGGGATGAATTTATTGGGTTTGAAGGTCCGTCCCAAGACATTGGAGAAGTTGCAGGCGGCAGCAGCGATAGGCCAAAGCCAACTCATGAAGGCATACGAAGAGGATTTTAAGAGCCACGGGAAAATAGTTGCGCAGGTGCTTTTAACCCGCGAGGATTTAGAGGACCGCAAAAGATATTTAAATGCGAAGAATACAATATTTACAATTTTAGATTATGGCGCGATTCCTATAATAAATGAGAACGATACCGTCTCGGTCGAGGAGATAAAATTCGGCGATAACGATACTTTAGCGAGCTTAGTAACTAACCTTATAGGCGGGGATTTACTTATAATACTTTCCGATGTGGATGGGTTACATAGACAGAATGGCAAGGGCGAGATAATAGATGTCGTAAAAGAGATAACAGGGGAAATTGAGAAGTTAGCTTCAGGCACAACTAAAGAAGCAAGCATTGGGGGGATGGTTACAAAGATAAAAGCAGCTCGTGTAGTGACCGATTCCGGAATTCCGCTTATAATCGCAAACGGAAAAACAGATGATATTTTGATTAAGATTATTGACGGCAAAAGGGTCGGCACCCTCTTTATCCCTAAGTTGAATAAGATGACCGCAAAGAAACGGTGGATCGCTTTTTCGACGAGACCAAAAGGTGCGGTCGCGGTGGATACAGGGGCAAAACAAGCGCTTGCCGAAAAAGAAAAAAGCCTTTTGCCATCGGGGATTATTGGCGTTGAAGGAAAATTCGAAGCAAGCGATATCATTTCGATAAAGGATGAGAAGGGAAGGGAATTTGCCCGCGGTTTAGTCAATTATTCATCTGAAGAGGTGAAGAAGATCAAAGGCGCTAATTCTAAGGAAATAGAAAAGATGTTAGGTTACAAATATTATGATGAGGTAATTCATAGGGATAACCTGGCGGTCATTTAAAGATATGGGCAATCTAAAAAAGGAAATTTTAACTATTGCGAAGGATGCTAAAGAAGCATCGAGGCTTATGGAACACATTTCCTCTGCCGTTAAAGATAAGGCGCTTTTGGCGATGGCAGATGGCCTTGAGAAACGCAAGGCAGATATCTTTAAGGCAAATAAGAAAGACATCTTGCTTTGTAAGGAAAAGAGATTAAAGTCCGCATTCATCGATAGGTTAACGTTAAACGATAGGCGTATTAAATCGATGGCAGATTCGTTGCGAGAAATCGCTAGGGCTCGCGACCCCATTGGTGAAATTATAAAGATGTGGACGAGGCCTAACGGCCTTTGGATAGGAAAGATAAGAGTTCCGCTCGGAGTGATCGGGGTAATTTATGAATCTCGTCCTAACGTTACCTCCGATTGCATCGGTTTGTGCATCAAATCTGGAAATTGTGCTATATTGCGCGGAGGAAGTGAAGCAATAAATTCCAATATCGCAATCTATTCTGTGCTTAACGAAGCCGCAAGGAAGTGCGGTTTGCCTTCCGGAGCGATTAATTTAATTAAAACTACAGATAGAAAAGCGGTTCATATGCTTTTGACATTGGACGAATATATAGATTTAATTATCCCTCGAGGCGGTGAAAGTTTAATCCGTGAAGTTGCTTCGCGTTCGAGGATCCCCGTGCTTAAGCATTACAAAGGGGTTTGTCATACATATGTAGATGAAGAAGCTGATTTGAATATGGCTGAAAAGATTTGTTTTAACGCAAAAGTCCAGCGTCCTTCCGTATGTAATGCGATGGAGACATTATTGGTCCATAAGGGTATCGCGCCTCGGTTTCTACCCGGAATGATTAGGAAATATAGAGAAGCAGACGTTGAAATAAGGGGTTGCTCCATAACGAGGAAGATCGTAAAGGGCATAAAGTCAGCTACGGAAAAGGATTGGTATACCGAGTACCTAGACCTTATCCTTTCTATAAAAGTCGTCAAAGATATAGAAGAAGCGGTTGAGCATATCAATAGATACGGCACTAAACTCTCCGATGCTATAATAACCGAGAATTATCATAATGCGGTTGAGTTCGTAAGGAAGGTCGATTCTGCCTGCGTTTATGTAAATGCGTCAACGCGTTTTACAGACGGATACGAGTTTGGATTGGGTGCTGAGATAGGGATATCGACCGATAAATTTCATGCCCGTGGCCCCGTTGCTGTAGGGGAACTTACAAGTTATAAATATATCGTTTTCGGAAACGGCCAAATTAGGGAGTGAAAGATGCGAATAGGGATCTTAGGCGGTACATTTAATCCGATACATTTAGGTCATTTGGTATTAGCCGAGGAGGCAAAGGAAAAATTAAATTTGGATAAAATTATCTTCGTGCCCGCATACATACCGCCACATAAAAAAGGTGAGGCAATTGCCGAGGCAAGCGACCGCCTAAAGATGGTTGAGCTCGCGATTAAAGGCAATCCTTATTTTGAAACTTCGACATTTGAGATGGACGCGAAGGCCACTTCTTATTCGGTTGAGACTCTCAAGGGATTCAAGAAAAGATATGGTGAAGATACGAAATTGTTCTTTATAACAGGCGCCGATTCCTTGGGCGAGCTTTTCTCATGGAAAGAGCTGGACGAGATATTTAAACTTTCCCAATTCATAGTAGCAAACAGGCCGGGGTACGATATCGCAAACGTCCCCAAGGAGATAGAAGCCGTGACGATTACATCTCTTGAAATTTCCTCCTCACAAATACGCCGGAAAATCAGAGAGAATAAATCCATTAGATATTTAGTTCCTGAGTCCGTTAGGGAATATATAATAGCCAAAGGGCTATATAAATAGAGAGGTGAATATCGATGAGGAATTACTACTACACAACCGAAGGAAAAGTCCTTAAGGATATCCCGATAAGTGAATTTCGTCAGGCCCTTGCCGTCGAAAATTCGCTGTTATGGATTGATATGGAAAGTTTGGAGGATGAGGACATAGAGGTCTTAATGGATGTGTTTGGCTTGCATCCTTTGACGGTTGAGGATTGCATAATGGTGAATGCCAGGCCTAAGGTTGAGGGTTTTGGCAGTTATCTTTTTCTCGTCACGCAGGGCGTAAAATTTAATTCTGTCGAAGAGAAGATTGAACCATTTGAAGTCGATTTTTGTCTTGGCAGAAATTACCTGATAACCACGCACACAGAGCCGGTAGATGCGATTACGTTAAATTTAGAGAGGGTCGATAAGGGCTCGCCGATAATTTCACGCGGGAGCGACTTTTTGCTATATTCTATTTTGGAGTCGTTGACGGACAACTATTATCCGGTTGTGGATACGTTCGATAAACGCGTGGATGATATGGAGGCAGAATTATTCGAAGATCCAAGTACCAAGACCTTCAGACAAATATATAGGTTAAAGAACGACACTATGCTTCTTCGTCGCACCATCGGTCCACAAGCCGACACTATCTCAATTCTTACGAGGGGGGATTTCCCGCTTATAAGGTCAGCCAATTACGTATATTTTAGAAATGTCTATGACCATTTAGTAAGGATAAATGATATCGTCGGGACTTCGCGAGATATAATCACTGGTGCGCTAGAGGCGTATGTTTCTATAGTATCGAATAGACTTAATGAAGTAATGAAGGTATTAACACTTATCGCGACGATAATGATGCCGTTTGTGATCATTCCCAGCATCTATGGGATGAATTTAAAGTACCTGCCGTTTTCGCAAATGAGGCATGGATTATGGATTATTTTATTTTTGACTGCGGTCTTAACGGGCATTATGGTTTATTACCTTAAACGAAAACGATGGCTATAATAGGAAAACTTCAAAGTTTCGTTCCCCTTTTAATTTTGATGGGAGTTTTGCTTTTCCTTTCCGCTTTTTTTGCGTTGTCCGAAACTTCCTTAATAGCCTTAAGCAAAATTCGATTAAGACACTTGATGGCTAAGGGCACAAAAAATGCAAAGCTGGTTCACTCCCTCGTCTCAAGGCCGGAGAGACTGATAACCTCAATTTTAGTTGGAAATAATTTCGCAAACACCGCCATTTCGGTTATGGGAGCTATTATATTCATCGAATTATACGGTGAGCGACTCGGGATGTTACTCGCTACGATATGTATGGCTATTATAATTTTGATATTCGGCGAGATAATCCCAAAGATATTTGCGGTTCAACGTTCCGAAAAGGTTTCCTTAACAATTGCCCACCCAATAAATTTTATACTGATAATATTAAGCCCTGTAGCGCGAATACTAAATAAACTGGGAAACGTTATAATAAGGATTTTCGGCGGTGAGGTAAAACAGCGCTCCCCTTTAATTACCGAAGAGGAGATTCGCCTTATGATAGAGCTGGGCAAAGAAGAAGGAGTTTTGGGAGATGAGGAGCGTAAGATGCTCCATAAAATTTTCGAATTTGGCGATACTTTAGTAAGTGAAGTCATGGTTCCTAAAGATAATATTGTCACAATCGATATTAATTCTAGTTCAGATGAGTTATTGGATTTATTGGTCGAAGAAGGACATGCCAGGATCCCAGTTTACCAAGGCTCTACGGATAATATAGTCGGGGTAATTTTCGCACGAGACCTCCTTTATATTTGGAGGAACAAAGGTTTGATCATAATTCCGGATTTGGTTCGTCCTGGCTATTTCGTCCCAAAGGCCAAGCGAGTAAACGAATTGCTAAAAGATTTTCAAAGGATGCACATTCAAATAGCGATTGTCGTTGACGAAGACAAAAAAGCCCTAGGGCTCGTTACATTGGAGGACCTGATTGAGGAGATAGTCGGTGAGATAAGCGAAGAACAGCCTTCAATATCTTGACAAAATATTTTTATGTGTGATAAACTAAAATTTGTAATTTAACTTTTTGAAAGGAGGTGTGTAATGGAGGCATATTGTGTAAAGTGTAAAAAGAAGAAAGAGATGAAGGATGCCCAGAAGGTGACCATGAAGAATGGTCGGCCTGCTATGAAGGGCAAGTGTCCGGACTGCGGCACGGGGTTATATAGGATACTTAAGCCTTAATACAATTAGACGATAACTAAAACGACTAATTGAACAAGAAGGGGGAATAGGTTATAAACTCGAAGACAAAGGCTACCTTCATGGCGGAGATCGCAAAGGATAAGAAAGCCAATGATATTGTCTTAATGGATATGAGGAAGGCCTCAACCTTTTGCGATTATTTTATTATCGCGAGCGCAAATACTTCACGTCATATCAAAGCGATATCTGATGAAATAGAAGTTAAGTTGAAGGAAAGAGGAATAAGGCTCTGGCACGCTGAAGGCGAGAATGAAGCGAAGTGGGTTTTATTGGATTACGGAGATTGTTTGGTGCATATCTTTGAGCCAGAGGCCCGAAGGTTTTATGACTTAGAGGGCTTGTGGGGCGATGTGCCCCAAGTAAAATTTTAGGGACGGTTCTACTGCTAAAGCGAGAAAAAGTCCCTTTTATCTTTATATTGGGGACACTTCCTTGATTAGCATAAGAATAAGAACCGTCCCCATTTATTAAGATGATAGAGAGACAAATCTTAAGCTTAATAGACCAGACGTTAAAGGGAATGGAGAGATTTAAAGGGCTCTATGCCGGGGATTCTCTACGACTGGAGATACCGAAAGATCCAAGCCATGGCGATCTATCTTCAAACATTTCTTTCAAATTGGCGAAGGCCTTGAAGGCAAATCCCAATGAAATCGCGCAGGAGGTCTCGTTTTCTATAAGAAATAATTTAGGTTCTTCGAAGTTAAAGGATAGAATAGGAGAGGTTGAAGCGCTGAATGGATTTATAAACTTCCGTTTTACGCCAAAGTGTCTTAGAGAAATTTTGGGTGAAATAAAAGAGGAAAAAGGTAGGTTCGGCTGCTGCAGATCAGGCAGAGGCAAAAGCGTTCAGGTGGAATTTGTAAGTGCAAACCCAACAGGTCCGTTGAGCATTGCGCATGCTCGGCAAGCGGCATTTGGTGATTCGCTGGCAAATGTTTTAAGATCTTGCGGATTTAAGGTATCGCGAGAATATTACGTCAACGACGAAGGAGTACAGATATCGCTATTAGGGAAATCCATTTATGCAAGATATAAGGAGATTTTAAACGAAAGATGTGAATTTCCATCTGAGGGCTATAAAGGGGAATATATAATAGGTATCGCCAATGAGACTTATAAAAGGTATGGAAAGAAATACGCCGAAGAAACAGAGGCGAATTTAAAATTCTTTTCGGATTACGGCGTCAAACACCTGCTGAAGGAAATAAAAGATGAGCTTTCGGACTTCGACGTAAAATTCGACCGTTGGTATAAACAGAGTTCACTTGCTAAATCCGGCAGCATTGAAAAAACGCTAAAGATTTTGGAGGATAAGGGCCTGCTTTATGAGAAAGAAGGTGCGATTTGGTTTAAATCCACTGCTTTTGGCGATGATAAAGATAGGGTTGTTAAAAAGAGCGATGGGGCATATACCTATATTGCTCCAGACATCGCATATCATAAGGATAAATTCAAACGCGGTTTCGATAAGGTCATAGATATTTGGGGGCCTGACCATCATGGATATATAAGCAGGATGAGGGCTGCTGTTCAGGCGTTAGGTTTTGCGGATGAGCGCATCTCTATAATAATAATACAACTCGCTACGTTATACAAAAATGGAAAGCCAATCCCGATGTCGACTCGTGCCGGAGAGTATGTAACTTTAAGGGAGGTTTTAGACGAGGTTGGCAAAGATGCAGCGCGGTTCTTCTTTTTGATGAGAAAGGCCAGCGCTCATTTGGATTTCGATTTGGAGTTAGCGAAAAGGCAGACACCGGAAAATCCAGTCTATTATGTTCAATATGCCCATGCGAGGATTTGCAGCATATCGGAGTTTAAAGGCGGAAAAAGAATAGGTGCAGCGAAGGAAACGGATCTAGAATTATTGAAAGCCGATGAGGAGCTGCAACTTTTAAGACAGTTGCGGCAATTTCCGATGGCAGTTCGTTTAAGCGCACAGGAGCTTGAGCCGTACAGGATAATTTTATATTTGCAGAATTTGGCGACTTCTTTTCATAAATTTTATGAGGCACATAGGGTCGTATCTGATGATTTAGCGTTGACGCGTGCAAGGCTTTTACTCGTTTACTGCGTACGTCAAGTCCTCGCGAACAGTTTATCCCTTCTAGGTGTTTCGTGTCCTAAAAAGATGTAAACCACTTTTCGGCGTTTCATTCGCAGCACCGTTCGCCAAACCCCAGCGAGGTTTGGCTCACTCGGTGCATCTGCTCGCTCGTCCTCGCTGATGCTCGGACACCGTGCCCGCTCGCATCTGCAACGTGCTGCTCAAGAAACGCCGAGTCGTGGCTTAAATTTCAAAGGTACCAAAATATATAATTCCATAGACACGTATTTGGAGCCGCACGTAGAAGATTCAAGCGGGCAGAGTTGCCCACAATTAACCTTAAGGCAGAGCGAGAAGATTCTCCGAGTGAGACTTTTCTCGCTGGGAAAAGTCGAGCGGTGCGGCGAAAATACGTGTCGGAGGAATATTTATGTTCGAATCATTAAAGCTATATAAGGATGCAACTGTAGGGTTGGAGCAGGTTCATAAAAGACTTGTTGATTTTGGTTACAAGCGGCAGCCCAAAGTCAGCGAAGAAGGGGATTTTGCTCAAAGAGGAGGGATACTGGATATTTTTCCGGCTACGTTCGATGCGCCGATTCGGATAGAACTAGCGGGCGAAAGGATAGCTTTCATAAAATCATTTAATATCGCTACTGGTCAGCCGTACATTGAACACCAGATGGCGATAATCCTTCCGATAAAAGGAATTTCACCTCGAAAATTAAAAGGTTACCGAAAACCTTTTGTTTTAGAGGACCTGCCCATAAATAATTTCGTCGATATCTCGCCGGGAGATTATGTCGTTCACGTAAAACATGGGGTAGGAAGATATCTTGGGATTGAGCGGGTAAAGGAAGGGTGTGGATTTGTAGATTACGTCGTAATTGAGTATGCAGAAGCAGCTAAATTATATGTGCCGATCGGGGATATGCACCTAATCCAAAGATATATCGGCTTTGAGGGAAAGCCTCCCAAAATATACAAACTCGGCACAAAGGCATGGACGCAGACTAAGGCGCGCGCACAAAAAGGGATTTATTCGTTAGCGTTGGAATTTTTAGAGATACAAGCAAAACGAGAAGCCCTTAAGGGGCATGCATTTTCTAAAGATACAGATTGGCAGACAGAACTTGAAAGGGCTTTCCCTTTTCGAGAAACTCCTGGGCAAGTAAAATCGACGCAAGAAATTAAATGCGATATGGAATCGCCAAGGCCGATGGATCGATTGGTGTGTGGCGACGTCGGCTACGGCAAGACCGAGGTGGCGTTGCGTGCTGCCTTTAAAGCGGTGATGGATAATAAACAGGTTGTTATATTGGTTCCCACGACGATTTTAGCAGAGCAGCATTATGCGACTTTTAAGGAGAGGCTCAAAGATTATCCCGTCAATGTTGAGATGCTCTCGCGATTCAGAAGCGATGCGCAACAAGGGCATATTTTAAACGGCTTAAAACAGGGCGTGGTGGATATAGTTATCGGGACACACAGGCTCTTATCCGATGATATTAAATTCAAGGATTTAGGACTTGTGATAATCGACGAAGAGCAGAGGTTCGGCGTTAAGCATAAGGAGAAATTGAAGAGGATGAGACTTTTAGTCGACGTACTTACCTTAACCGCTACGCCTATACCGCGCACGCTATATATGTCGCTTATGGGGATTAAGGAGATGTCCGTTATAGATACGCCGCCTGAGAATAGGATACCGGTTATAACAAAAATCACCGAATACGACGAGGGTATCATTAAGGAAGGGATTAGACGAGAATTAAAAAGAGGTGGCCAAGTTTTCTTCGTCCATAATAGAATTGCAGGATTAAATAAGATTGCCAGGTTACTTTTTGAGATTGTGCCTCAGGCTATAATTGGTCAAGCTCATGGACAGATGCCCGCTCACCAGCTTGAAGATGTGATGATAAGATTTATAAAAGGTAAGATCGATGTTTTGGTTTCTACAGCAATTGTCCAATCTGGAATAGATATCCCTAATGCTAATACCTTATTCGTGAACCGTGCTGATATGTTCGGACTAGCTGACCTATATCAACTTAGAGGTCGCGTTGGAAGATATAACGTCCAAGCATACGCATATTTTTTAGTTCCGAAGGGTTTGATGTTACCAAAGGACGCTAAAGAAAGACTTAAGGCGATAGAGGAACATACCGAGTTAGGCTCTGGTTTTAAGATTGCGATGGAGGATTTAGAATTGCGAGGAGCAGGGAATTTGTTGGGGGTAGAACAACATGGTTTTATCGAAGCGATTGGATTTGACCTCTATTGTAGATTGTTAAGGAATACAGTTTTTGCTTTACGAAAGGGCTTGCCTATTTAAAGGTTGTTATGGTATATTAAGGGCCATGAAAAAAATATTCATTATTTTATTTCTCTTCTTTATCGTGTCAACTATCTCAAGTTGCGCCAATAAAAAGTCAAAACCACTGGCGAATGTGGATGGCAAGATTATAACAGTGGGAGATTTCGAGGATAGATTATCGAAACTGCCGCCCTATTATAGGACCCTGGCAAGTCAAAGGAAAAAAGATTTTTTGGAGGATTTGATAGCTGAGCAACTATTATACGAAGAAGCGCTTAGGCGGGGATTAAATAGAGATAGAGAAGTAAAAGAACTGCTCAATGAGGCCAAGGTAAAGATTTTGGTTGCGAAGCTCATAGAGAACCAGGTGAGGAAGAAAACCTCCGTCAGCGACGATGAGATTAAAGCATATTATGAAGCACATAAGGATGAGTTTGCAACCCCACTTCAATTGCAGGCAAGCCATATTTTGGTCGATACGGAGAGTCAGGCAAAAGAGATATTACAGAAATTAGCCGACGGGGCTGATTTTGCCCAACTTGCGAAACAGTATTCTAAGGATCCTTCGAAGGAAAAAGGCGGCGATATCGGTTATTTTAGAAGAGGACAATTGATACCTGAATTTGAGAACGCCTGCTTTGCTTTAGAGGTTGGTAATATCAGCGATATAGTGAAGACACAATTCGGATATCACATAATAAGACTCACGGACAGGGTAGAACCTCGGATAAGAGAATCGACTGAAGTGAAAGATGAGATAGTAAGGGATTTAAAGGGGCAAGCGGAAAGGGAGGGTTTTGAGCACCTCATAAGTAATTTGAGGTCAAAAAGTCGCATTAAGATAAACGATGAGCTATTAAAGGAAGTAGAAGTTAAACCGCCTAAAGGCCAATTGGAAGGAGAGCGTTCGCTTATAGAAGGAGAAAAAAGAGGTAGATAGATGCAGGTTGTTCTTTATCGTTCGTTATTTATTTTTATTCTCATAGCAAGTTGTGCAGTAGTTTACGGCCAACCAAATAAATTCCAAAATAAGATAGTCGCAGTAGTCAACGAAGATGTGATAACGCAAGCCGATCTCGATGTTGCGTTGGCCTCTGTAGTTGCCGAATATAAAAAGATATATCGAGCAGATGAATTGACTGCGAAAATAGAGGAAGCCCGCCAAGAAATTTTGAATCAGATGATAGAGGAGAAGTTGATATTGCAGGAGGCGAAGAGGCGCAAAGTAGAAGTTGACGATGCTGAGGTTGAGGAACGGTTGAACGACGTCAGGAGTAGATTTCCTAATGACGACGATTTCAACGTCGCCTTGAACGAGTCGGGTTTAACTTTCGACGTGTTGAGAAATAGGTATAAAGAACAGATTATGATGCACAAGCTTGTAAATTACGAAATCAGAGGAAAGACCGTTGTAACCCCTTCGGAAATAAGCGAATATTTTGCTAAGCATACCGAGGAATTTATAGCTCCTGAATCGGTGCGCCTTAAGAATATCGTGATTCGTTTCGAAGAGGGAAATACTGAGTCATTGGTTAAACAGAAGGCTGATGATGTATATCGTTTACTAAGGGAGGGCAGGGACTTCTCGGACATTACACGGCAATACTCGCAAGGGGGAAATGCACAAGAGGGCGGCGATTTGGGATTTATCGGAAAAGGGCAGATGCGAAAGGAATTCGATGATGCGGTCTTTAAACTTGAAGCCGGCGAAATAACTTTCCCTATAAAGACGCAAGAAGGATATTACATCTTTAAAGTCGAGGAGAAGAGAGAGGGCTATGCCCGCCCGTTGTCAGAAGTGCGGGAAGATGTAGAGAATTTGATATTTCAAGAGAAGGCGAAAGAAAGATATAAGGGGTGGATAGATAAATTAAAACGAGATGCCTTTATCCAAATCAAATAGGTTTAAAGTATCAAAAGGGCCTGTTGTCGCTATAACTATCGGCGATCCATTTGGCATAGGTCCTGAAATCGTCTTAAAGGCAAGCCAAGAGTTACATGGGCTTGCCAATTTTTTAATCGTAGGAGATAAATCCGTCCTCTGTTCTCTATCTAAGTCATTAAAGATAGATTTAAGATTAAGACCGCAAGATTCAATGTTCGATTTAAATCTAATAGAAAAAAACAAAATAAGATTTGGACGTATGAGCGCTCTTTCGGGCAGGGCCTCATTGACATATGTAGATTGCGCAATAAAATTAATTAAAGAGAAAATGGTTGATTGCCTTGTCACGGCGCCTGTAAGCAAAGCGGCAATAAATCAGGCAGGGGTCAAATTTTTAGGCCATACCGAATACCTCGCCAAGAAGTTTAACGTAAAATCCTTTGCGATGATGCTTATAGGCGGACCATTAAGAGTTGCTCTCGTAACCAGACACATTCCCATAAATTCGGTGTCAAATGCCATCACAAAGAGTGAGATTTTAGATTGCATCGATTTAAGTCATAAAGCTCTAAAAAGATATTTCGGGGTAAGCCAACCAAAGATTGGAGTCGCAAGTTTAAATCCCCATGGGGGCGAAGAGGGTTCAATTGGATTTGAGGAAGAGCGGATTATAAAGCCAGCCGTTAGAGAAGCGAAAGCACATTTTAAAAACATAGTTGGGCCGATCTCTTCCGAGGCTCTATTTTACGAGGCGTATCGAGGGAAATTAGACTGCATAATAACGATGTATCACGACCAAGGGCTTACCCCGCTTAAAATGATCGCTCGCGATAAGAGCGTCAATGTGACATTGGGCCTGCCTTTTGTGAGGACTTCGCCTGGTCATGGAACTGCTTTTGACATCGCCGGAAAAGGCCTGGCGAATGCCGATTCTATGATAGAAGCAATTCGTACTGCAATCGTGATGTTTAGGAAAGGAGAAAGAATTTGAATTGCTGACAGTTTCTGAATTGAAAGCGGTTTTAGCGAAATACGATGTTAGGCCCAAGAGATACTTGGGCCAAAATTTTTTAGTCGACCAAAATATCGCCAAGAAGATAATCCAGTTGTGCGGTTTCTCGGGAAAGGACTGTGTTTTAGAAATTGGAGCTGGATTAGGCGCGTTGACAGAACAACTCCTAAATTTAGTTAAGGAAGTAGTAGCGGTTGAGAGGGATAGGAAACTTTGTGCAGCTTTAGGCGAGTCCTTAAGCGGATTTGACAACGTAAAAATTGTATGTGCTGATTTTCTTAAATTGGACTTAAGGCAAATGTTGGAAGGCGGCTTAAGGAAGATAAAAGTAATTGGAAATCTGCCTTATTATATAACCACGCCCATAATAGAAAAATTGATAGAAGAGAAGGACAGATTTGATTCGATATTTATTACGGTTCAGAAAGAAGTGGCGCAGAGACTTTGCGCAAAACCCGGAGGCAAGGATTATGGGTCAATTTCTTGTTATCTTCAATTTTATATGAAGCCAAATATTTTATTTCATATAGGTAAACGCGCTTTTTA
>JBDRDF010000030.1:0-7991 GCA_043821025.1 Candidatus Omnitrophota bacterium | reverse complement strand
ATTCTCTTGGCTCATCGCGATAATGTCCTCTCCTGCCATATAACCCTCCTTGTGAAAGAAGGATTATAGCATCTTCTGGATACGACACTTCTACTTTGGCAGAATACGACATTATCATTTTGGGATTACAGTAAAATTTTTAGACCCCTTTAAAATTGACTTATTTAACACACCTTACATAATGATACAAATACTCCTGAGCATAGCCGGCGTAGCAACCGAAATGTTCACGTCCGAACCCTGCCGCTTTCTTAGCCGAGGCCTTCTTCCCATTAAAATACAATTCCTCTATACCTCTTTTAATCCACACGTCAACCGGGAATGCTTCAAATTTCTTAAACGAGAACAAAAGCACGCAGTCAGCAACTTTTTCGCCGATGCCTTTTAGCGAAATCAATTTCTTCTTTGCTTCTTCGTAGCTTAAGTCCTTTAAATCTTCGAGTCGAAATTTTCCAGATGCAATCTTTTTTGTGGTATCTTTTAAATACTCCGCACGAAAACCTAATCCTAATTTCCTTAAAGCACCCAAATCGGCATTTGCGATTTTATCAACGTCTGGAAAAGAATAACGCCCAACAGAATCAAAGGTGAGTTTTTTTCCAAAAGCTTCTGACAATCTTTCAATCATCTTTTTAATGCGGGGAATATTGTTATACGATGAAAGGATATAGGATGCGAGACATTCCCAGGGCTCTTGCTTTAAAATCCGCAAGCCCTTGAAATTTACGATTGCTTTATGGATATTTTTGTCGACGTCTATCTCTTTTAAAATCTCGGGCAGGTTTTCATTTAATCCAAAATATTCGGCAGTCGCATCTTTATTCAATGTAGAATTTGACTCAACCGACAGACGAGAGCCATCATACTTTACCTTTACAAGCGCCTCGCCGATTACGCCGTAATAAACCCCCACACCAAAGATTTTGGCGTGGGGGTAAAATCTGCCATTCTTTTCCCAGCGAAATGCCTGGCCGCACTCTAATGTATGTTCGAGATTAAAATTTGAAACCGGCAGGACTAACTTCAATTTACTTTACCTTCGGAAGGACAATTCCCCGCTGTTTCTGGTATTTTCCTTTTTTATCCTTATAAGAAACCAATGGTTCTTCATCGCTTTCGAAAAATAGAAGCTGTGCTATTCCTTCGTTTGAGTAGATTTTAACCGGCAGGGGTGTTGTGTTTGAAATCTCAATCGTAAGATAACCTTCCCAAGTTGGCTCTAAAGGACTTACATTTACAATTACGCCGCATCGGCAGTATGTGGATTTGCCGAGGCAGATTGCGATTGTATTCCTTGGCATCCTAAAATATTCTACAGAGCGGCCGAGCGCAAAGGAATTAGGCGGGATTATGCAGACATCTCCTTTATAATTTACAAACGACTTCTCATCGAAGCCCTTGGGGTCTATGACGGTCGTATTTATGTTGGTAAAAATCTTAAACTCATCGGCTATCCTTATATCATAGCCGTAACTCGAAAGCCCATAACTAATATGACCCTTGGAAATTTGATGATCCACAAATGGCTGAATCATCTTTTCTTCAAGGGCCTTTTTCTTAATCCAATGGTCTGGCTTTATCAATTTAACCGCACTTGGAATAGCCGCAGGCCTTACAGACCATACAACCCTCTTCGTGTTGCAATGCGCCGCCGCAGTCAGGGCAGACGCCGACGACGTTTCCCGCCTTAATTTTGTTTTCGGGTTGTGTATCTTCGGCCTTAAATTCCTTTTCCTCTTTTACCTTCTTATTTAATAGACGCCTTTCGATAACTTTCGCAATCGCATCGGCACAGGAGAAGATGCGTCCGCCCCTCTCCCAAGATGGAGACGGACAACGAATGCTGCTTAATTGCTCGATTATCGAGCGAACATCAAGCCCGCACCTTAACGCCAGCGAGACGAGCCTTCCGATTGCCTCAAGTTGGCTTGCGGCGCAACCGCCTGCTTTCCCCATTTGGGTAAATACCTCAAACGGCTGACCATTTTCGTCTTCATTAATTGTTACATATAAATTTCCGCAGCCAGTTAAAATCTTTGTAGTGGTACCCCTCGTTACCTCCGGCCGTGGTCGTGGAGATGTCCTCGCCTTCTCTTCTTTTTCGACTATTTCTTCTTTCATCGGCTTTTCTTTCTCTTCCAAATTATTATTGGTTTCCTCAACCGACCTTTCTTTTGGCCGGGCGATATATAATACCTGCTCTTCTCGGCTTCTGTCGCGATATATCGTTACACCTTTACAGCCCATCTTGTACGCCAATAAATATACCTCGCGTACATCCTCGGGCGTCGCCTCATACGAAAAATTTACCGTCTTAGAAACGGCATTATCCGTATATTTTTGAAATGCTGCTTGCATCCTTACATGCCAAATTGGAACTATATCATGAGCGGTAACAAAGATACGTCTTATATCTTCGGGAATTTCCTCGATATCATGTATACTTCCCTTCTCGGCTATATTTTCCATCAACTTCTCAGAATAGAACCCTCGCTCCTTAGCAACCTCTTCAAATATCGGGTTGACCTCAACCAATTTCGTCTTATCCATTACCTCTCTATAATACGAAATTGCAAATAAGGGTTCAATCCCGCTTGAAGTACCGGCGATTATCGATAACGTCCCCGTCGGCGCAATCGTAGTTAAAGTCGCATTTCTTAATTTGGGACCGCCCGTATAAATTGAGTTTTCAAAATTTGGGAATGGTCCGCGTTTTTCAGCAAGCGCCTGAGATTCCTTCTTCGCCTCCTCCAGAATAAACGACTTCACTTTTTCAGCGGTCTGAATCGCCTCTTCTGAATTATAAGGAATGCCCAATCTTATTAACATCTCAGCGAAGCCCATAACGCCTAAACCTATTTTCCTATTCGCCTTTGTCATCTGCTCAATCTGGCGAAGCGGGAATTTATTCATATCTATTACGTTATCGAGAAAATGGACGGACAAATGAGTTATTCTGCGCAATTTCTCCCAGTCTATCTCAAATTTTCCGTCGATGCGCTTGACCGTTTTGGAAAGATTTATCGAACCTAAATTGCAGCTCTCGTATGGCAAAAGTGGTTGTTCACCGCATTGCAGCGCTACAATTCCATTTACAACCATCGAATGTGTCAGTGGTTCTGTCAAATTGTAAACTTCAGCTTTACCATTATCCTTTACTACTTCAGTTACTAAATCGACAAAATTCTGTTTATAAAATCTCTTATATCTTATATTTTCTAATCTGATTTTCTTATTTGTGTTCATAAAACCAACGAGGTTTTTAAATCTTTCACGAGATTCACTAAAAATGCCTAATTCATACAAAATGCCATCCGATCCATAAGTTTTTGTCTCGCCAGCTTTAGTCACATATTCGAACAGGCCGTTTCTTGGCTTACGGCTACGATTAAATATTCTGCTTTTTATTCCAAGATTCAAAAGTAAAAGTTGAACACCTTTTAACAATTTTTCGCTTTTAGAGGAAAGGGCTATCCATGAGCTATTGCTCTTCGGATTGTCTCTCACCGTCCCGTCTGAACTAAATAGGCCTTGCAGAAATCCAATGACCGCCTCTTGTGGAGCTGTATAAATTGATTCTGGCACCTCTTTATTATCCGATTGCCATGCTTTAACGCCTAAGAATTTAAAGAAATCTACAAGATATTTACTGTGATAAGAGAGGTGGATTACGCCATTTTCTCTCTGAACCCCTTGAACATCATATCCATACCAATTATTGATAATGGGCTTGAAATAATTCAAAATTTCTTTATCTTCTTCGCTAAATGTTAACCCCATACGACGATTTTTATCTCCGTCTCTAAGCCAACCATCGCCAATTAACCAGCCCAGAACCTGCCCTAATTCCTTGCTCCATTGCAAGGGCAAATTAAGTTTATATCTTCGCCCGTTTTCGCCGATGAAATCATTTATAACTACAAACGGTAAATTTTTATCTTCATTAAATTTTCCTGCACCAGACTGAATTAATACGTTATGATAGCCTGGTTTTAAGTCCTTCATATAGACCCAGCCATCCTGCGTCATAACTTTATGTTCAGGTGTCGCTATTAATTCATATCCAGATTCGGTCCTCAATTTCATTGTAGGTCTTACGCCGGTCTTGAATGCACTAGATATGACATTTAGGTTGACGCCTATGCCTGCCGCCGTCATAACATTCCCATTAGTATAAGCAGAAGGATATTGAAATTCCAAAATTCTATCATCTGTTGAAATAGCAAGTCCGCCATCTGCGTAATGTTCCGCGATATCCTTCATCCTCATAAGGCCATGTTCGGTGGAAACCAATGAATCGCCGACGATACACGGATTAGTCGATTCTATTGCGCCCAACTTAGGCGTTGGATTGGATTTATTAATTCTATCGATAAAAATTATTCCCGGCTCGCCGTTCTTCCACGCCATCTTCACAATCGTATTGAATACCTCGCGCGCCTTAAGCCGTCCGACGACCTTTTTATTATGCGGTGCGATTAAATCGTATTCTTCGTCGCATTCAACCTTCTTCATAAAATCCTCTGTCAATGCAACGGAGATATTAAAATTCGTAATCTCTTTATCCGATTCTTTACAGGAGATAAATTCTAAAATATCCGGATGGTCAATGCGGAGGATCCCCATGTTAGCGCCCCGTCGTGTATTATGACTGACAAAACCATTAGCGATATAAGTATTATTTTCTGGAACAGCGATATCCAAAGTCAAAGACTCGCCTGCCTCCATCCCTATTACTTGGTCATGGAATTGTTCGTTATCTAAAAACCATCGGATTCGGGGGTCATTTTTTATTTCCTCATATCTGTTGGCTAATTTGTTAAGGCGCAAACGCGTAAGGTGTCGAGGAGCCTTTACTTCAGGTAGGTAATGCTGAACATCGCGATATAATTTACGATTTGCGCCTCTTTTAGAACGAGCTGGTCCACAACCTCTGCCGGGACCATTGTATATGGACTTTAAGATAGCCTCGGCATTCGGTATCACATCGTTAAATTCCCAAGCCCCCCTCAATCCGTTCTTTAATCGCAAGTTCTTTCGGTTAGATATAAAACCTATTTCTGAAGCAAATTTCATTAGCCCAGCATTGGTAATAATTCTTAACTGATAGAGAGGCAATCTCCCAAAAGCGTCTTTACGATTCCTTTTTATCGATATGCTACTAGGAATGCCTAGGGATAAAAGTAGCTGTTGAACACCTTCGATAAGATTTATAGAGATACTACAAAGAGAAGGATAACCTTCTTTGGTGATCGTGCCATCAGCAGTAAAAAGGCCTCGCAAGAATCCAATCGCAAATTCTCTGTCCGCCTGAAAGGCTAACTCGGGTACCTGCGCCTTAAGGGCGGACTCCTTTTCTACGCCAATGTGTTTTAACCAACTAACTAATATAGTGGAGTTAAAGAAATAATTGGAACTATTATCGTCGATTTTCTTCTGTTTCAATGGCTTTAACCCAAAAAGTTCTTCGCTTATTTTCAACAAATATTCAACCACATCTACATCTTTGTCTTCCACGCTTATAATAAGACGCCCACAACCCTTTCGGTTTATGCTTATCGCACCATCACCGATTATCAAGCCAATAAATTCCCCTAGTTGTTTAGTTGGCTTGGAAGGGAAAGCGATCTTCTTGGCATTAAAATGCGCAATTTTATTAAATTCAGGAAATGTGTATCGAGTTTCTTCGGCATAAGTATTTTTCTGCAAAGCCACCCAGTCACCAATTTTTATATCCTTTACGCATCGCCAAACATAATTTCCTTTATCATCGATAACTCTTAAGCGATGTTCAGGGGTAGCAGAAATGGAATAGCCATTTCGCGTACTTAATTTTAATATCTTAGATATTCCGTTATTATAAAATTCGTTTGAAATCTTAATTCCTTCATCGGTAAAAACAGTTATTGGATGAGGGTTATAAGGATGCCAAGAGCTTGGGCTTGCATCACGAGGTCCTAATTCCTCTATTTTCACCAAACCTTTGCCGGTAGAAATTCGAGTATGAGGAACTACACAACCGCCCTGCTTTACGGCATGGGTTGCGGCATCGAATACTTTCATAAACGAAACCGGACCGCTTGCAATTCCTCCTGTTGTTTTTACCATGCTATTCTTTGGTCGTAATTTCGAAAATGAAAAACCTGTCCCGCCGCCCGAGCGATGGATTAGCGCGGTATTTTTTATCGCCTCGAAGATAGATTCCATCGAATCCTCGACAGGCAAAACAAAACATGCGGACAATTGTTGAAGCTCGCGGCCTGCGTTCATCAATGTCGGTGAATTCGGTAAAAATTCTAAATTAGATATGATTGCGTAAAAATCATCCTCCAACGGTGTTATATCCACATCTGGGTCATAAGCCAAATCTCCACTTGCGACATTATGCGCTACTCGACGAAAAAGTTCCTCGGGCGTTTCTATAAGGCGCCCCTCTGCGTCCTTGCGCAAGTATCGCTTCTCCAAAACCTTCCTCGAATTGGGGGTTAATGCACTTTGAAGTTTAGCGTCCATTATACCTTTTCCTCCTTTTCATTATTAAGTATAGCACCCCCTTTGTACCTTGTCAAGAAAAAAATACAACATATTGGGCTTTCTATCTGATTTTATCCCTATGGGTAGTGGTATAGAACAGGACTATCCTTTGATGGAAATCAATGGTTTTGACATTGCGACTTTCGTTGCAATTCCAGCGTTGTGGACGACATCGACAACTCTTGTAACATCCTTATATGCGCCAGGTGCTTCTTCCGCAATACCAGGTAAGCTGTGTCCTTTTATGATAATACCTTGCTCCTGAAGTTGCTTAACCAACTCGGTGCCGCGCCATCTCCGTTTTGCCTGCTCCCTTGATGAAACCCTTCCCGCACCGTGGACTGCCGTCCCAAATACCTCCTCCATACCTTTTTCTGTGCCGCGCAAAATATATGAGCAGGTTCCCATCGTCCCGCCGACTAAAACCGGCTGGCCTATGCTTTTATAAGCATCGGGAATTTCTGGGCGACCAGGGCCAAATGCGCGTGTTGCGCCTTTTCTATGAACGATTAAATCTTTCATTTGCCCGTTGACTTTGTGCTTTTCCAATTTTGCAGTATTATGTCCGATATCATAAAGCGTGCGAATGCTTTTTTCGTCGATGCCGAGGCTTGAATTAAGCACCTTTCTCGTCAGGTGCGTAAGCGCCTGCCTGTTCGCAAACGCCGCATTAATCCCGCAGTTTATCGCCGCGAAATATCGCCTTCCTTCCTCGCTTTTAAATGGCGCACAGACCAATTCCCTTTCCCTGATCGGGATATTATATTTTCTCGATGCGGCCTCCAAAATTTTTAAATAATCTGTCCCGATCTGATGGCCGAGCGCGCGACTACCGCAATGGATCGATACTAAAATTTGATTTGGAAATAGCCCATAAACTTTTGCGGCGTCATCGTCGTAAATTTCTGCGACGTATTGCACTTCGAGATAATGATTGCCTGAGCCCAATGTGCCGACTTGTTTGAATCCTCTCTCCTTTGCTTCATAACTTACTGTCTTAGGGTCAGCCCCTTTAACGCATCCTTCTTCCTCCATGAACGTTAAATCCTCTTCCCAACCATAGCCGTGTTCGACGGAGAATTTAGCTCCTTTAACCAAAACCTCGTCTATTTGACTAAGCGATAATTTTATCTTTCCCTGCGAACCCAAACCAGCGGGGATTGTCCTGAATAATTCATTTGCAAGCTGTTCTTCCTTTCCTTTTAAGCCGTCTCGCGTAAGCTGAGTCCTCAATGTTCTTACGCCGCAGTTTGATACGACAAAACTATTCGCTATAAAGTTGTGAAACTTATTTTCTACTTCAAAATCATAGACAAAATCATCATAATAAATTTCTTCTTTAGAGGCTATTTTATCCCAAACTTGACCAGTCTGTCCTAAGCCAGTTGTTGCAACTTTTAAAAATTCATCGAATTTGTAGAAATTAAATGCAATTCTCGGTGGAGTTTTTCTTTTTT
>JBDRDF010000029.1:0-22954 GCA_043821025.1 Candidatus Omnitrophota bacterium | reverse complement strand
GAGATTTATGTCTCTCATGGTATATCCTCCTTTAGGGCTTCTTGCCCCGGTTATCACGCAATAACCGTGAGGATATACCATTTTTATTTACATTTCAAAGAACTATTGAGATGGAAAGCGTCCATAATATTTTACACTATCTGGCCTTATGTTCTTTATTGTTCCTTCTGCTTCTCTTCGATATGATGTTTTATTGTTTTCCCCTTTACAAAATAGACTACATCTTCGCCGATATTTGTAGCATGGTCGGCTATCCTCTCCAAGTGTCTTCCCACCAACATTAGATCAACGGCCCTTGTAATGTTTTTTGGGTCTTGCATCATATACGTCAAGAGCTCGCGAAATACTTGGTCGTCTAAACTATCCACTTCATCGTCCTTTCTACATACTTCGCGCGCTAATTCAGCATCCTTATTTACAAAGGCATTAAGAACGTCCCTTACCATCTTTTGTGCCAATTCTGCCATTCGGGGGATATCTATCAACGGCTTAAGAAGCGGCTGCTTTACCAAGTCCAGACTACGCTCTGCGATATTTACCGCTAAATCGCCCATTCGCTCTAAATCGCTATTTATCTTCATTGCTGAGGTAATGAATCTTAGATCAATTGCGGCTGGCTGATATAGCGCTAAAAGCCTTAAACATAATTCATCTATATCTATCTCCAACATATTTATTTCTTCATCGGATTCTAAGACTTTTTGTGCCAAATTCGAATCCCTATCGACAAGAGACTTAATGGACTTGGCTATAGCCTCCTCAACGAGGCTGGCCTGTCTCAATAACTGGCTATTCAACCTATTCAATTCCTCATCGAAATGCCTCTCCATCTTTTTCCTCCCTTCGGATTATCCAAACTTGCCCGTAATATAATCCTCTGTCTTCTTGTTTGAAGGCGCAGTGAATATCTTTTGCGTCTCTGCGAACTCCAGCGATTCACCCAACAACATAAAACCTGTCTTATCGGAAATTCTCGCTGCCTGTTGCATATTATGCGTGACAATAACAATCGTATAATCTCTCTTTAATTTATTAAACAACTCCTCTATCTTTAAAGTCGCAACAGGGTCCAATGCAGAACAAGGCTCATCCATCAATAATATCTCTGGCTTCACTGCTATCAGACGCGCAATACAAAGGCGTTGCTGCTGTTCCAGGGAAAGTTTAAGCGCCGACTTATCCAATCTATCCTTAAGTTCATTCCACAATAAAACGGCTTCTAAGCTATTATGTACAATTTCGTCTAAAAGGTCTCTTTTTTTTATCCCATGCACTCTTGGCCCAAAAGCAACATTATCATAACTTGAAAGCGGAAATGGGTTTGGCCGCTGAAAAACCATACCGACTTTTTTGCGAAGCGCAATTAAATCCGTTTTGGAGTTATATATATCTTCGCCATCCACCACGACTTGGCCTGTGATTCTGACACCTTCGATGGAGTCGTTCATCCTGTTAAATACGCGAAGAAGCGTCGACTTGCCGCATCCTGAAGGGCCAATTATGGCGGTTATCATCTTCTCATCTATCGATAAATTTATATCTTTTAGCGCCTGAAAATCGCCGTAATATAAATTTAAGTTATTTGTTATTATGTGAGGCATTCCGTTTTAACCAAACCTCCCGGCGATATAATCTTCGGTCCTCTTATCCGAAGGAGATGTAAACATCCTCTCAGTTTTATCAATTTCTATCAATTCCCCCATCAAAAAGAAAGCTACCCTATCACTTACTCTTGCAGCCTGTTTAGTATTATTAGTAACCAAAACTATAGTATATTCCTTTTTAAGTTGGAGCATCGCTTCTTCGACCTTTGCCGTCGAAATCGGATCCAGTCCTGAACAGGGTTCATCAAAAAGTATTACCTCCGGCTCAACTGCCAGCGTCCTCGCGATACAAAGCCTCTGCTGTTGACCACCGGATAAATTGTGAGCGGGAGTATGGAGTTTGTTTTTTACTTCATCCCATAAAAATGCAGCCTTAAGTGATTTTTCGACTAGTTCCCAAAGTTTTTTCTTATTATTTATCCCATGGATTTTAGGTCCATAAGCAACGTTATCAAAAACTGATAAAGGCAAAGGTACAGGTAAAGCGAAAACCATTCCTACTTTTCTTCTCAATTGGTTTATACCTACATCGTTATAGATATCCGCTCCATCCAAAAATACCTTTCCACTTATTTCCGCATTCGGTGCCAAGTCATTCAATCTATTCAAAGAGCGAAGGAATGAAGTCTTTCCGCTATTAGCTGGGCCAATGATGCCTAAGATCTCACCTTTAAAAATTTCCAAAGAAACACCATTTAGAGCAGGGATGCCTCCAAATCGAATATGTAAATTTTCAACGCGGAACTTAGGTGTCACCATTTCTTTCTTCTTCTAAATCTTGTTCGGATTATAATGGCGAAAAGATTCATCAAAAGGACAAGCGTTATTAAAACTAAAGCCGTCCCGTAAGTTATTGTGCTTTTCACGTTTGGTACTTGCGTTGAAAGGACATAAAGGTGATACGGCAGGGCCATAGCTTGGTCGAAGATACTTTTCGGTAACCGAGGTAAATAAAAGGCTGCGACCGTAAAAAGTATTGGGGCTGTCTCTCCGGCTGCACGGCTTATCCCTAAAACAGTACCGGTCAATATGCCTGGTAGAGCATTGGGCAGAACAGCTTTTCTAATCGTCTGCCATTTGCTTACCCCCAACGAAAGGCTCACTTCTCTGAAGGAATGCGGCACGCTCATTAAGGCCTCTTTAGATGCTGTTATAATCACAGGTAAAATCATAATGCCAAGGGTAAGCGAGCCAGCGATAATAGATGTGCCAAAACGCAAAAACATTACAAAAAGGCCGAACCCAAAAAGTCCATATACTATTGATGGCACGCCAGCCAAATTAACAATCGCTAACTTTACAAGTCTTGTCAAATAATTATCCCTTGCATACTCCGTAAGATAAATTGAAGCAAATACCCCTAAAGGCAGCGCAAAAAGTATGGCACCTAAAACGAGACAAAATGTGCCGACGATAGCAGGAAATATTCCACCTTCTCTCATACCTGCCCTTGGGTTAGCTGTCAAAAATTCCCAGCTTACTGCACCTATTCCATTTTTGATAATTAAAAAAATGATTAAACCCAGAGGAACTATTACAAGCAAAGTGCAAATGAATAACACAGCGAATGCAATGCGCTGCTTTGTCCTTGAATTCATAACTTCACCTTATGGAGATAAATGTCTGCTATCATATTTATTAAAAATGTTATAATAAACAATACGATGCCAATTGCAAATAGCGCAAAATAATGCTCGCTTCCTTGAACGGTCTCGCCCATTTCTGCAGCTATTGTAGCGGTCAATGTCCGAACTGGCTGAAATATGCTTTTTGGAATTACTGCAGAATTTCCGGTTATCATCATCACCGCCATCGTCTCGCCTATAACTCTCCCGATGCCGAGCATCACGGCAGCGATGATGCCTGAAGAAGCGGCAGGAACCACAACGCGATAAATAGCCTGCCATTGAGTTTCGCCTAAAGCCAATGCACCCTCTCGATATGACCTAGGGACGGCAGTTATCGCATCTTCTGCGATACTTACTATTGTGGGCATCGCCATAAAAGCCAACATAATCGAACCGCTCAAAGCGGTTAAGCCCGTTGGTAAAGAAAATAGATTTCTGATAAACGGGACGAGCGTCACCATCCCAATGAAGCCGAGTACAACGCTGGGTATAGCCGCAAGCAATTCCACACCTGATTTAAGGTAATCCTTTATCTTTGGAGGCGAAACTTCAGCAATATATATCGCCGCAGCTATCCCAATTGGAACGGAAATTATCGTCGCTCCGAGAGTCACGAGAAGAGAACCTAATATGAGAGGCAGGATTCCTAATTTAGGTGGGTCGGAGATAGGATACCAATTTTTACCTAAAAGAAATTCCTTTAAACTTACAAATTTAAATAATGAAAGGCCGTCCTTTAAAAGGAAAAGAAAGATTAATACTACTATAATGATAGACGCAATGCCACTTATTTTAATGGCGCCTTCAACTAAAAATTCCAGCTTCCACTTTTTCCCTTTGCCTTTTAACATAATATTTTATTTTTTTATCGGGGCAAAATCCGTCTCAAGCAAAACTTTTTGTCCCTCTTTACATAAAACGAATTCGATGAAGCTATTTGTCAACGGTTTTGGGTTAGAGGAAGTATACATAAAAAGCGGCCTTGTGATAGGGTATGTTCCTTTGATTACATTGTCGACGGTCGGTTCAATATAAGGACTATTTTTATCTTTCACTACAGCTATTGCCTTCTGCTTAGGACCTAGATAGCCTATTCCATAATAACCAATTGCATTTGGATTTTGCGCCACCTCATCGGCAATCGTCTGAGACGATGACATAAGTAAAGCCGATGGCGCAAACTCCTCTTGTCCTTTCTCATCGCCTTTTCTTAAAACATGTTCCTTAAAATAGACGTGGGTTCCGGAATTAACTTCTCGAGAAAGGAGAACAATTTTTCCATCATTTCCGCCAACCTCTTTCCAGTTGGATATCTTTCCGGTAAAGATATCGGCCAATTCGTCGATGGTTAACTTCGAAATAAAATTTGAAGAATGAACCACAACTACTAAGCCATCTAAACCTATGATATATTCTTTGGGGTTAATACCCTTCTGCTGCGCCTGTTTCATCTCCTTTTCCTTCATTTTTCTTGAGCATGCTGCTATATCGCAAGTGCCGCTTATCAGCGATGCGATCCCTGTGCCAGAGCCACCGCCTGTAACAGCAATGAAGGCTTTCGGATATTTCGCCATAAATGCCTCGGCAAGGGCCTGATTTAAATTCACCATCGTATCCGAGCCCTTTATTTGAATGGAACCGGTCAACTCAGCGCCTGCTCCATAAGATGAATTTATCATCAAAAATGAAAATAACAATGAAATCACAGATACCTTAACTAATCTATCAATCCTCATTTTCACCTCCTTATTTAAATAGACTATATCTCATAATGAATGCCGCAAAGACAATCGAAACCATAGACATCAACTTTATCAATATATTTAACGATGGACCGGATGTATCTTTAAATGGGTCGCCGACTGTATCTCCAACGACACTGGCTTTATGCGGAGGTGAGCCCTTACCGCCGTATTTTCCTTCTTCGATATATTTTTTAGCGTTGTCCCATGCTCCACCAGAATTCGCCATCATAACGGCTAAAACAAATCCTGAAACTGTTGCGCCGGCCAAAAGCCCCACCCCTGCGTCGATTCCGAATAAAAATCCAATTAACAATGGTGCGGCGATTGCCATAGTCGATGGCAATATCATCTCCTTTTGTGCGGCACGTGTGCAAATCGAAACACAACGGGCATAATCGGCTTTGCCAGTGCCTTCCATAAGCCCTTTTATCTCCTTAAACTGTCGCCTAACTTCTAAAACTATCTTTCCTGCGGTACGGCCTACCGCACTCATAGTAAAAGAACAGAACAAAAACGGAAGCATTCCACCGATAAATAATCCGACTAAAACCCTTGGATTGATAAGAAGCAAATCTAATTTGCCGCCCAAAATTTCAATTCTATCTTTATAAGCAGCAATTAAAGCTAAAGCGGTCAACGCAGCAGAACCAATAGCGAAACCTTTGCCTGTTGCCGCGGTTGTGTTTCCAAGCGCGTCCAGCGCATCTGTGCGCTTTCTTACCTGGGGGTCTAAATTAGACATCTGTGCGTTTCCACCGGCATTATCAGCAACAGGTCCATATGCATCCGTCGCTAAAGTAATGCCCAGCGTGCTTAACATTCCAACGGCGGAGATCCCTACACCATATAATCCTAAGTTGAAATTATTCACTCCACCTGCTAAATAATAACTTGTTAAAATCGCAATCCCAACTACAATAACTGGAATTGCGGTCGATAACATTCCGACTGACAATCCACTTATAATTACTGTTGCAGGTCCAGTTAGAGCCGCTTCTGAAATCGTCCGTGTCGGCCAATATCGCGAAGAAGTGAAAAACTCCGTTGATAGACCAATTAAAATCCCAGCGACTAAACCAGAAAAAACCGCCCAATAAACACCGATGTGTTCCATGCCTAGTGTATATTTCACAAGGAAATATGAAGCGATTGCAATTATTATAGCCGAAGCAAAAATTCCCCGTCTAAGTGCCATTAATAAGACGCCCTGCGTTGCTTCTTCTTTAGATCTGACAAAAAACGTGCCGATTATTGATGCGACTACTCCGACCGCTGCCATCGCCATCGGAACTGTAGCGCCTCTAACCCCTAATCCTGCTGCAACTGCTAATGCCATTGTCGCTACAATTGAGCCGACATACGATTCATATAAATCTGCACCCATCCCTGCGATATCGCCGACATTATCTCCAACATTATCCGCAATCACCGCTGGGTTTCGCGGGTCGTCTTCCGGTATCCCTGCTTCCACTTTTCCAACCAAATCTGCGCCAACGTCTGCTGCCTTAGTAAAAATTCCACCGCCGACGCGTGCAAATAGCGCTTGCGAACTTGCGCCCATTCCAAAACACAACATCGTAGAAGTTATAGCGCCGATTTTATCCATCCCTGGCGGAAGCAGATGCGTCCCATAATACCAATCCAAAAGATAATACCATATAGATAAATCCAAAAGCCCAAGTCCGACAACGACGAGTCCCATAACTGCGCCGCTTGAGAAAGCAACCCTTAACCCTGAGTTTAAACTTTTAATGGATGCGTTGGCAGTGCGCGCGCTTGAGCGCGTTCCGACTATCAATCCGATAAAGCCGGATAAGCCAGAGAAAAATCCACCCGTTAAAAATGCAAATGGGACAAAAATGGGCAAGAAATTTTTAGACGCTAATGCTAATAGGACAAAAAATGTGATAAGAAAAAATAGTCCCACGGCCATATATTGCCGTCTTAAGTACGCATATGCGCCCTCTCTTACCCAAGATGCGATTTGCCGCATCCTATCATTGCCTTCATCCCATCGATAAATTACCCAAACCAGATAAACTGTGAACAACAAAGCCAAGATCGAACCTACCGGCGCTAACCAAAGAAGGTCAAATGTCGCCATCGTGCTTTTGCTTACCCTTCCTTTTAAACTTTTACCTTAAATGCCTGTTCACGTTTACTGCCCACAGAAACTAACTCTATCTTTACATCGATTAATTTTTGAAGTCGCTTTAAATATCTCTTTGCGTTTGTCGGCAAATCAGAAAATCGATGTGCTTGTTTTGTATCTTCCATCCAGCCAGGATGTCCCTCGTAAATCAGTTCAACCTTCCACAACATTTCAATATCAGAAGGAAAATCTTTAAAGACCTTTCCTTTATATTTGTAGGCGGTTGCTATTTTTATCGTCTTCAACTCATCCAGTACATCCAATTTTGTAACCGCAATCGAATCCAGGCTATTTACCAATGCCGAATGGCGCACGATGACGCTGTCGAACCAACCGCACCTTCGCGGACGACCAGTCGTAGCGCCGTATTCCTTCCCTTTCTTGCGAATTTCATCCATCAATTTTGGCGGAAACTCGGTTGGCAACGGTCCTTCTCCGACGCGCGTAGTATATGCCTTGACAACGCCTATTACCTTATCTATTTTAGATGGACCTAAACCTGTGCCTGTGCAAGCTCCGCCTGCAGTTGCGTTAGAAGAAGTAACATATGGATATGTGCCGTGGTCTATGTCGAGGAGGGTGCCCTGTGCGCCTTCGAATAGGATGGATTTTTTCCTCTTAACTGCGTCATTTAAAATTTTTGTTGAATTGCAAGCATATTTCGAAATCGCTTTACGATATCCTGTGAATTTCTTATAAATCTCGCCGAATGAAAAACCAGCGTGATTATACAATTTCTTTAACAGTTCATTCTTATTATTTAAATTCTCTCTTAATTTCTTTTTGAAGACGTCGTCGTCCAATAAATCCGCAAGCCTTATACCGCAACGCCCGATCTTATCCGTATAGCAGGGTCCTATTCCCCTTCCGGTTGTGCCGATCTTCTTTTTAAATTCGCTTAATTTATCGAACGCTTTGTGATAAGGAAATATAAGATGTACCTGATCGCTTACTTTTAAATTGTCGTCGACGTGAATGCCCTTGTTTCGCAACATATCTATCTCATCTATCAATGCCTCGGGGTCAACGACCACCCCGTTTCCGATTACGCAGATTTTGTTCTTATGAAGGATGCCGGAAGGAATTAAATGAAGGATGAATTCCTCGCTATCGATTACCACAGTGTGTCCTGCGTTGTTTCCACCTTGATATCTAACAACGTAGTCGGCATGGCGGGCTAAAATATCTATTATCTTGCCCTTGCCCTCATCCCCCCACTGTGCACCGACAACTACGATGTTTGCCATTATAATTTGATCAGTTTAGCGCCCAATATGTTTTTTGCAGACCGAATCTGTTTCATCACATCATCAGGAATTTTGCTATCCACATTTAATACCGTAATCGCGTCGCCACCTTCTTTTATCCTACCGAATGTCATCCCTGCAATGTTTATACTGTTCTGACCCAATATCGTTCCTATCTGACCGATTATACCGGGCCTGTCTATATTCGACAATATCAGCATATATCCCGAAGGGATCGCCTCAACATAAAAATCGTTAATCTTCACGATGCGCGGGTCCTTCCTTGGAGATAATGTACCAGCCACACTTATCTTTGCCTTATCTGTCTGTGTATCGATTAAAATTAAATTGGAAAACTCCTCCATCTGCGAGCTTTTCGTTTCGATGACTTTAATTCCGCGTTCCTTTGCGATGAAGGAGGCGTTTACGTAATTTACGGTCTCCTGCAGAATGGGCGTCAAAAATCCTTTTAAGAAAGCGATTGTAACGGGCGCTAATTCATGAGCAACTATATCGCCTGAATATTGTATCTTTATCTCCCTGGTCCTTCCCTCGGTAAGTTGAGAGATAAGCAGCCCCATCTTCTCCGATAATTCTATGTAAGGACGGATAACCTTCAATAATTCCGGGTCAACAGAAGGCACGTTTACCGCATTTCTGATACCGCGACCTAATAACGCATCAACGACTTGTTTGGACACTTCTATCGCCACGTTAACCTGCGCTTCCTCGGTAGAAGCGCCTAGATGAGGAGTTGCAACAATCTTATCTGAATTAAATAAAGAAAAATCCTTCGGCGGTTCGGTTTCATATACATCGAGGGCCGCGCCTGCAACCTTTCCGGATTCGATGGCGCGCACCAGCGCCGCTTCATCTACAATTCCACCGCGGGCGCAATTTATAATCCTCACACCCGGCTTCATCTGTGCAAACTCCTCGTCGCTGAACATATTTTTCGTCTCATCAGTAATTGGCGTATGGACCGTAATATAATCCGAATTCTTTAAGATCTTCTTAAAATCGACGAGCTCAATGCCCAGCTCGAGTGCCTTTTCAACCGTAAGATACGGGTCATATGCGATTACCTTCATCCCAAAAGATGTGGCCCGTTTCGCAACTTCGGTTCCAATCCTTCCAAGCCCCACTATGCCGAGCGTCTTGCCGTATAATTCCACCCCCATATATTTATTTCTATCCCATTTGCCTTCTCGGAGCGAAACATTCGCCTGCGGGATATTGCGAGATAATGATAATATCAATGACATCGTATGCTCAGCTGTTGAGATTGTGTTTCCACCGGGAGTATTCATAACAATAATACCGCGTTTAGATGCTGCGTCGGCGTCAACGTTATCCAAACCCGCTCCGGCACGCCCGATAACCTTCAATTTGGTTCCTGCTTCAATAATATCTTTCGTAACTTTTGTGCTGCTTCTTACAACGAGGGCGTCGTAATCTTTAATAATTGCCTTTAATTCTTCCGGAGGAAGTTTGAGTTTCACATCCACTTCAAGTTCCTTCTCATCCTTCAAAACCTTCAACCCCTCTTCCGACAACACATCACTCACGAGTACTTTGTACATTTTCTTGGTCTCCTAAATTATTAATCTTTGAAATTTAAGTCTCTGCGCAAGACATTAAATTTCAAAAACGATAAAAATACCGTAAGGCGCATCGCCTTGAGCCGCACGTTGAAGATTCGAGCGGGCACGGTTGCCCGCATTTAACATTATGGCAGAGCGAGAAGATTCACCGAGCGAGAAAAACCTCGCTGGGGTTTTTCGAGCGTTGCGGCGAATGGCGATGTGCCTGAAGGCTTTCATTTATGGTTCCACTGGCGCGCGGTCGCGGCCTTCGAGTAAAATTTCTTGAGCCGCCTCAATGCCAACGCCGGGTTCGCCCCTATATCCCACTTCGGCGAGCGCCATACCCAAAACAGATATGGTCGTCAAAATATCCGTTTCTGTGATAAATCCCATATGAGCGATGCGGAATACCTTGCCTTTTAATTCTGCTTGTCCACCGGCAATACTAACGCCATATTTATCTCTCATAAGTTTTACTAATTTTTCTCCGTCGATGCCTGCAGGAACTTTCACAGCAGTCACGCAATCGGAAGGCGCGGTCGGCGCAAATAACTCCAACCCCATCGCCTCCATTGCTTCTCGTGTGGCAAGCGCAAGTTTTTTATGCCTTGCGAAAATGACATCTAAACCTTCTGCCTTCATCATTCGCAATGTCTCGCGCAAAGCAATCACCAAAGTAATCGCTGGGGTAAAGGGGGTATCTGTTTTATCAAGCGCCTTCTTCGTCGCCTTAAAATCAAAATAATATTTCGGGCATTTGGATTTCTCTACCTTCTCCCATGCCTTTTTGCTAAAACTCACAAATGCCAATCCAGGCGGAATCATCAATCCCTTCTGTGAACCTGCAACAACACAGTCGACGCCCCATTCATCGGTCTTTATATCGACCGCGCCTAATCCTGATATTGCGTCCACAACTAAAACCGCCTTATATTTCTTCATCATCTCGGCAATCGCCTTTATGTCCGCCTGAACGCCGGTTGATGTCTCGCATAAAGTCGTGAAAACCGCTTGAATATCGCCGTCTTCTTTTAACTTCGCCTCGATGACCTTAGGATCAACTGCTTTTCCCCATTCCACATCTATCGTTATTGCATTTATTCCATACGCCTGACAAATCTCTGTCCATCTTTCGCCGAATTTTCCGCCTTGAACCACAATCGCCTTATCGTCCGGCGAAAGTAAATTTGCAACCGCCGCTTCCATCGCGCCGGTTCCTGAAGAGGTGAACATAAGAATATCGCCCTGCGTTTGAAAAACATATTTTAAGTCGGCGCTTACCTCTTTAAATATTTCCATAAATTCCGGCGTCCTGTGATGGATAATTGGTTTCGCCATCGAAAGCAATGCTTCTGGCGGAACTGGTGTCGGTCCCGGCGTCATAAGATAAGTTTTTTTCATCTATTCCCTCCTTATTTTAGGAATGCATCGGAATGTGTGGATAAATCGTTGGCTTGTAAACTTTTTTCCTCACCAACTTTGAACTTACCTTACGGGTTTTTTCCAGCGCAATATCTAAAACCTTATCCATATTCTCTACCATAATTATCTTTATCTCGCGCAAGATATTTTTTGGTATCTCAACTAAGTCCTTTTCGTTCTCCTTAGGTATGATGACCGTCTTTATTCCAACCCTGTGCGCCGCTAAAATCTTTGACTTAAGCCCGCCAACGGTCAAAACTTTTCCTCGTAGCGTAATCTCGCCTGTCATCGCGACATCTTTCTTAACCGGCAGTTTTGTCAAGTTCGATACAAGAGCGGTCGCTATAGTAATTCCTGCCGATGGCCCATCCTTAGGAATTGCGCCCTCCGGAATATGAATATGAATATCCATCTTTTTATAAAAATTATCATCTATGCCAAATTCCTTCGCGCGAGAACGGATGTAACTCAACGCCGCTTGCGCAGATTCCTGCATAACCTCACCCAATTTTCCGGTTAAGGTCAATTTACCTTTTCCTTTCATTAAAGTAGATTCGATTGAGATGATATCACCGCCTGCTTCTGTCCAAGCCAAGCCAGTTGCAACCCCAACCTCATTCTCCTCCTCTATCTTCGGCTCGTTAAATTGTGGCGGCCCTAAATACTTCTGAACGCCTGCGGTCGTCAACCTAATTTTAAAATCTTTTCCTTTTTGAACGACTTCCTTAGCAATCCTCCTGCACGCACGCGCAATCTCGCGCTCTAAACTTCTCACCCCAGCTTCCCTTGTATATCTTCGGATTATCTTTAATACCGCCTCATCGGAAAAAGTTACATCCTCAACTCTAAGCCCATTCGCCTTTATCTGTTTAGGAATTAAAAATCCTCGCGCGATCTTTAACTTTTCGTATTCGGTATAGCCGGACAATTTTATCATCTCCATCCTGTCCTGTAATGGGAGGGGAATATTATCTTGAAAATTTGCAGTCGTTATAAACATTACATCCGATAAATCGAATTCGACTTCAAGATAGTGGTCTGAAAAAGTGGGATTCTGTTCGGGATCTAACACTTCCAATAATGCCGCCGCAGGGTCGCTCCTAAAATCCATCGCCATCTTGTCTACTTCGTCCATCAAGAAGATGGGATTTTTTGACTTCGCCTTTCTTATGAATTGAATAATTCTTCCCGGAAGCGAACCGATGTAAGTTCTTCTGTGTCCGCGAATCTCTGCTTCATCGCGCACTCCGCCCAATGATACCCTAACGAAATTCCTTCCCAGAGCGCGGGCGATGGATTTGGCAAGTGAAGTTTTGCCCACGCCCGGCGGTCCGACAAAACAGAGTATTTGCCCCTTCATTGATTTGACCAGTTTTCTAACTGCCAAATATTCAATTATTCTTTCCTTCGGCTTTTCCAGTCCGTAATGGTCTTCATTTAAAATCTTCTCGGCATTTTTTATATCAAGGTTATCCTCTGTCTTTACCGACCAAGGAAGCGCAATCAGCCAATCTATATAATTTCTCGAGACCGTCGCTTCAGGGGAAGTAGGATACATCCTCGCAAGTTTATCGAGTTCCCTTAACGCCACCTCCTCTGCTTCCTTCGTCATTTTGGCTTGTTTAATCTTATCCTTTAATTCGTCTATCTCGCTTTTATGTTCGTCTTTCTGACCAAGTTCTTTTTCAATCGCTTTCAATTGCTCCTGAAGAAAATATTCCTTCTGTGCCTTCTCTATTTGCTTCCTGACGCTTGAGGAAATTTTCTTCTCAATCTGAAGTATTCCGATTTCGGAATTTAAAACTTGGGTAAGATGTTTTATTCTATCAACCGGATTTATAATTTCTAGGATTGCCTGTCTTTCACAGACCCTCAAGGTAAGATATAAAGCGACCGTATCTGCTAACTGGTCAGGGTTATCTATATTCGCAATCGTCGCAAATGCGTCAGTAGGAACCCGCGAATTCAACTTCACATATTCCTCGAATTGATTTATAAGCGAACGCATCAGCGCTTCCACTTCAAGCGTCTTCTCAACATCTGCTGAAATATACTCGACTTCGGCACGTAGGCATTCTTTGTTGGGGAGGAATTTTTTTATCTTTACGCGGTATAATCCTTCGACTAACAATTTGTATGAGCCGTCCGGCAACTTGAGGGATTGAATTACCTGCACTACGGTTCCGATATGATGTACATCGTCGGGATTAGGATCTTCAACCTTTACAGATTTTTGCGCGCAAAGTAATATCGCTTTATCTTTCTCAAGCGCTTTCTCTAAAGCGCGTATAGACCGCTGTCTTCCCACAAGAAGAGGAACGACCATATGCGGAAATACAACTAGATCCCTTAAGGGGAGTATGGGCAATGAATTTTTTATTTGCATGTTAACTTGGGTCCGTTTCATTTGGGGACACTTCATCTAAGTAAACTGGCTCCAAATGAAACGGACCCCCTTCCTTACTTCTTCTTACTTATAATTACCTCGTCTATAATGCCGTATTCCTTTGCCTCATCGGCGCTCATAAAGAAATCCCTATCGGTATCCTTTTGAATCTTTTCCAACCCCTGGCCGGTATGCTTTGCGAGTATTTCATTAATCTTATCGCGCAATCTCAAAATCTCCCTCGCCTGAATGCTGATATCAGAGGCCACACCTTGAACTCCGCCCCACGGTTGGTGAATCATTATCCTCGCATGTGGCAACGCATATCTTTTTCCCTTCGTCCCTGCAGCCAAAAGTAAAGCGCTCATCGAAGTGGCTTGTCCAACGCAATAGGTGCAGACATCAGATTTGACAAATTGTATCGTATCGTAAATTGCGAGGCCTGACGTAATGATACCACCGGGGGAATTTATATATACATTTATATCTTTATCAGGATCTTCCATCTGCAAAAATAGCATTTGAGCTATTACTAAATTCGAAACCAGATCATCGACGACGGTACCTATGAACACTATCCTATCCTTTAATAATCTCGAATAGATATCATATGCTCGCTCGCCGCGGCCAGTCTGTTCAACTACAATGGGAACCAATGTCTGCGCGCGCACTATATTGTCCATTTTACACCTCCTCTATTTTTGCATTTCCAATTAAAAATTCCAGCGCCTTATCCTGCACTATATCGACCTTTATATCTTCCAGCAAATTGTTCTCGGAAAGATGAGCCCTCGTATTCTCCACGCTGCGTTTTGAGCGAGTCGCCAAAAGTTCGATGCGTTTATTTATCTCTTCCTCTGTCGCTTTTATGCCCTCGATTTCGGTGACTTTCTCCAAAATAAAAAAGCCCTTAACCTTTTTAGCCGCTTCCTCCTTGAGCTTCTCCAACATCTTTGGCTCTTCCTTTTCTATATCTTCCTTTTTATATCCCAGATATAGAAGCCTTGCCCGCGCATCCTTTAATAAGCGGTCCATCTCAGAATCTACCATCAAGGTAGGCGCCTCAAAATTCGTTAACTTTATGAGTTGGTTTATCATATCCTCTTCCATCTGAAATCTTGCATCTTGTTCTTTTATTTTAGTCAGTTCCTCTCTGATTTGCCCACGTAGTTCTAACAGCGATTTAAAGCCGCCTAAATCTTTGGCGAATTCATCGTCTATGGGCGGCGAGACCTTCTCTTTAATCTGATTTACGGTTATCAAAAATTGCGCTTCCTTGCCCGCCTGTTCTTTGCGGGGATAATTCGCAGGTAAAGTCGTCTTAACGACCTTGGCATCGCCAGGATTTGAGCTGATTAGTTGGTCTAAAAACTCTTTTTTCGTCGATTTCGAATTTAGCGGAAACCACACACCCTCGCTCTTCTCCGCCGGTTTTCCATCTATGATTATCTCTGTATCGCAAAGGCACCAGTCGTCCATTTTCGCAGACCGACCTTCCACATCCTTAAGCTGAGCGTTTCTCTCCTGTAATTCCTCCACTACTTTATCGACCTCTTCGGTTGAGACGTTTACCTTTTGCTTCTTTACCTTAAGCCCTTTATAAGACTTTAATTTCACCTCTGGCTTCACATGTACCTCCGCCTTGAATGTAAGGGGTTTTTCCGATTCGAAAGTTATATCTGAAATTACAGGCGAGCCGATTGTGTTTAAACCCGAATCTTTTACGGACCTCATAAGATGATCTGCGATTAGACGTTTCTTTACTTCCTCTTCGGCCTTATCTTTATAGTGCCTTTCGATTAAATAGCGGGGGGCTTTGCCGACCCGAAAGCCTCGAATTTCTGCTACCTTCTGAATCTCGTTGTAGACTTCTTCGTATTTTCCGATTATCGTTTCTTGCGGAACCTCGATTTCAAAAACTCTGCGCGAACCCGCAAGTTCTTTGACCTTTACCTTCATGAATGTATATATCAGGGCTTTATCAGCCCAAGATCTCCGTCCTTTCTCTTATAGATTACGTTTATCTTTTCGTCGTCAGAATTTCTGAATACCAAAAATTCGCCGTTCGATATGCTAAGTTCATTAGCCGCCTCTTCAAGGGACATCGGCTTTTCCGCAAGGCGCCTGGTCTCGACGATCTTTGGCCCAGGATTTGCAGCTGCGCCTAATGCCAAGGCCTGCGAACCTAAAGAGACTGAACTTATCGCGTCGCTTTCTACTTCGTGCGCTTTCTTCTTCTTATGCTCTTTCATCCGCTCGCTAAATTTCCTTAATTGTTTATCTATCGTCTCAAGCGCTTTATCTATTGAAGCGTACATATCAGCTGTTGTCTCTTTTCCGGTTACGCTAAGATGTTTTCCGATTAAAGTAATTTCAGCGATACGGCGATATTTCTCAACGGTTAATATCATGTGCGCTTCTAAAATCTTCGGGAAAAACTTTTCGAGCCTTTGAATCTTCTCCGTCGCATACGCTTTAATCGGATTCGTCACGTCAAAATGTCTGCCCGTTATTACAACGTTCATCCTTTCGCTCCTATCCTTAATTGACTTTTTTTACATCTTGAACTTCTCACCCAGATATATCTGTCTTGCCTTTGTGTCTGATATTAACTCCTCCGCAGTACCTGATATCAAAACTTTGCCCTCAGCCATTATATAAGACCTATCCGTAATGGAAAGCGTCTCCCGGACGTTGTGGTCGGTCAGCATAATCCCTAATCCTTTATTCTTCAATCCACAGATTATCTCCTGGCATTCGGCGACGGCAATTGGATCGATACCTGAAAATGGCTCGTCAAGCAAAATAAATAATGGGTCGGTAACTAGCGCACGTGTGATCTCAAGGCGCCTTCGCTCCCCGCCTGATAATGTATACGCGTAATTCCTGGCAAGGTACGAAATCCTCAATTCTTCTAACAGTTTCTCGAGCCTTCTCTTGCGTTCCTTTTTCGGAATCTTAAGCGTCTCCAAAATCGCTAATATATTTTCTTCTACAGTGAGCCTCCTAAATATGGAGGGTTCCTGTGAGAGGTATCCAATTCCGCATCGCGCGCGTCTGTGCATCGGCAGGTTTGTAATATTGTGGCTATCGAAAACGATCTCGCCACGCTCCGGCTCGATCAAACCTACTATCATATAAAATGTGGTGGTCTTCCCCGCACCGTTCGGACCCAAAAGTCCGATTATCTCGCCCCGCTTCACGTTTATGTCAACGTTATCGACGACGCGCCTTCCGTTATACGATTTCTGTAGACCTTTTGTCTCGAGCAAATGCATTTTACAAACCCTCTTTAAGGGATCTTCGTCTCCTCAGGATAAATCACAACTTTCGGGGAGCCCGTCAAAATTACCTTCTCCTCCTTCGCTAAATATACCGCCTCGTCGCTAAATGTCCAGCTTCCGCCACGGACTAGCTTCACATTTCCTTGAGCAACCACTTTTATGATTTGCCGCATCTTCGGCTCGTAATATGCGGTTGCCTTATCGCAATATAACTGGCCTCGTTCATCCTCAACTTTTACTTTATTATCAAAGACTGCGAAGTTCTTTCCGTAATTGACCTCCATTGGGCCATCGCAGGTTATCACGGTCTGCGGTTTGCCAGTTACTACCTTGACGTCCTTCTTAAATTCAACCTCTTTTAAATTTGGGCGCGCCTCAGCACCAGTCGAAGTAGTCTCCATATTCTCGCGTGTTACCTTCACGAATTTGTCGGTATAAACCCTTTCCTCATCGTTCTTCCAATTTAAAACGTCGGTTGTTAATGTAGTGCCCTCTGTGGATGTAGCTACCACATTCGACTCGAGGTGAACATCGCTTGAGGTCCTATTAAACGTACCTCTATCCGCCACAAGGGTCACATTTGCTTCCTCGCCATATGTCTTAGCCTCGACCTCTGTTAAATTTACAACGTCAGCCATAACATCGGCGGACTTACCCTCAACTTCCCACTTTTTCTTTCCGCCCTCTTTATATCCGACAAGCGAAAACGACATTATCTTCTGCTCGCCTTCCATTGCGACTTCTTCTTTCGAAGGTTCCGGTGCACTTGTCTCTTTTTTCGCACATCCATTAAAAAGTAACACGAGCATCAATATTAGAACTGTCCTCTCCATTCTTTTAGACCTCTTTTGTCTTCCATCTATTATGCATCCATACCCACTGCGATGGATATCTCCTTATGTATAACTCCACCACCTTCGACCACTTCTCGGTATTCACTTTTATATCCAAATCTTTATTGCCGGTGATCTCCAATTCTAACGGTTCTTCGACATAAATCCTATGCCCGGCTCTTTCGCGAACGATGAACATCGGAATTATCGGTACTGCTGTCGCAAGCGCCAACGCAACTGGTGCGGTCGGCGTATATGCGGGATGTCCAAAGAAATCTACGAACACGCCCTCTATGGAATCGATGTCTTGGTCGGGCATTATAGCGATGGGCTTGCCTTCCTTCAGCATCCTCAGAATCACCTTTGCCGATTCATCCCGCATTATGACGTTGACTTTCATTCTCTTGCGCAACGCATTTATGAATTTGTCGTACTTTTCGAATCTAAGCCGCCGCGCCAATACGGTTACCGGATAACCTTTTAAGCCGAAGTAACCAGCGAGCAATTCCCAATTCCCGAAGTGCGCAGATAAAACTATAAAACCCCTTCTTTGAGAAAGAACCTTTTCAACTCGTTCGCGCCCATCTATTTTTATATATTTATCTATATTTTGGGCAGTAAATTTAAGGATACATAAGACCTCGAAGAAACTCTCCCCTAAATTCCTGAATATGCTTTTGGCGATCTGCCTGATTTCGCTTTCGGATTTCTCGTCCCCATAGGCAAATCTTAGGTTCTTAAGCGCCGTATTCTTATGTTTGGTTGCCAAAAAAAAGGCGCACTCGCCCATCCGCCTGCCTAAAAATTTATTAATTTTTATTGGGAAGATAAGCGAGATAAAACTAATTAACCTAAGAAGGTAGTAAAGATACCTTCGCCTGAGTCTATACTTCACAACGCCTTATATTACCAAACCACGATAATAAAGTCAAGGGAACAAAGGAATTGCTATTCGGGAATTGCTATTTGCCACCGATTTTTAAAACCCTAATCTCATCGCCAACCCTTACGGTAACGCTGTCCTTCTCAATCTTTAAGATCTTGCATCCCGCCACCTTATGCCCGACTTTTGCTATTCTGCCGTTTATGATGCAAAACGGCTTACCTTCCTCCCATAGTATCCCTGTCAAAATTAGATCTCCGCTAAATTCATAAGCGGCGCTTCCCACTGCAAACGGATCCCTACCCCAATTCTGAAAGGCGCTTGCCTTCCGCTCCTTCGGCACTTCAACTTGAGGTGCAACTGTTACAGCTGGTGCCGGTTTCGGCATTATATGCGGTTTAGGCGGGTGCTTACCGATCTTCGCAAATATTATTATGGACGCTAAAAATAGAGCACCTAAAATTATAAGCTGTAGCTTACTTTTGCTCACCCTCGCCCTCTATTATATAGGTATATACTACCAATTTGATATTCGACTTCGGATAAATCTTCTCGTCTTTTCTAATTTGGAACCCTCCCGCTGTTGCGAAACCGCTCTCCAAGTTCTCCAAAATACCAAGATATTCTGCGAGACTGCGGTATGTCGCCTTCATATTTATTTCGATCGGCAATATCTTATAATTCAAGGGGATTGCCGTTTTAGTTTTTAAAGGGGCCTTCTCCAATTGGGGCGTTATCGAAATAAATTCGATGTTTAACTCCTTCCCGCGTTTCGTCAACTCCTCCACTATAGCCGAAGTCGGAATTTTAGGAGGCAGTCGCCTACGTAACTCTTCAAGTTGTGCATCTATCTTAGATTTATCCAACTTAGAAAAGGCATCCAATTTCGTCCGCCCTGCAATAAGCTGTGCCTCTAATTTCTTCCACTGGGCTTTCTTCAAGGCAATAGATTTTCGAAGCGGTGTTAATATCAACAAAAATAATACGGCGAACAAAAGGACACCGCCGATTATCATAACGTAAATATTCTTTTTCTTCAGAAGAACCGATAAGTCAGCTATTCTGTCGAAGGGACGCATTTTATCTCAAACTCCGATTTTCCTTTTTCCTTGTCGCCTATCTTGGCGGTAAGCAATGAGACGTCCTTGAACATCTTACCCTCCAGCGCCGAGATGAAATTCGATAACACCTCTTCACGGTCTTGAGTCGTCCCCGCAATTTCGCCTTTCATAATCAACGCATTATTTTCCATGCTCATCTCTTTTAGCATGACCTCTTTTGGAATCACATTGCTTATCTCCTTCAAAACATCCTTCCATAGCGGCGTATTGTTTAAAATGCCATTTATTAATGATTCTCTTTTAGAAATCTCGCTTTGAACCCGTTCGTAACTTAAGGCAACTTCAAGTTGCGGGATCTTTACTTTAAGTTCGAAGTTTCCTGCGGCGGTCTTTTTATTATAACTCGCAATTTGTACTCGCATCCCGATAAAGGTCAAGATTAGACTAACGACAACTGCGGCAACGACGGCTTCAATTCCAGCACGCTCAAACGTGCGCTTTGTCTTTTCCTTTAATTCCTTAGGCAGCAGATTTATTCCTTTGCCTTCGCTTAAAGCTGCGCCCAGCGCAATGCCGAACCGATGAGCTACTGCTTTTGTATCTTTAATGGCGCCCTTTGCTACATTTATTCCTTGTAACGGATCTCCAACTGATACGGATATGCCAAGGCTATCCTGTAAAAATTCATCCAAACCTTTGAGCGAGGAACAACCGCCTAATAATATTACCGAACCGACCTTATCTCTGCCGGTTTCCTCCCGATAATATTCGAACGACCTTCCTATTTCATTTAACAAACGTTCCGCTGCGGGGCGGATTAATGATCTTAATTGTATTGCGGATAATTTTTTATCGCCTAAAATTACTTCCTCTTTTGGAATGCCGTGTTCTTGTTTGATCTTTTCAGCATCTGCCTCGCTTATCTCAACCCGGCCTTGATCGGAGATAAAAGCTCCTGTCATCGCCTTTGTTATAGCGCTGCCTCCTACGGTGATCCTCCTATGAAATTTGATAACATTATTCTTCATTATGCCGATCGTAGCAAACTCGCAGCCGACATCAATTATAGCGACCGACTCATCCCTCTTTAAAATTAAATGCTTAGATAGATGTTCAAACGCGATGGACGGTGGGATGAGCGAAATCGGTTCAATGCCGACCTCGCTTAATAAATACAAGACATTATTTACGGTCTCGGTCGGCGTTGCTGTAATTCTTACCTTTAATTTTTTTACGCCTGCTTCTTCTACTTCTTCTTTAACTTCGTAATCCATATTCACTTTGTCCAGCGAAACTGGAATCTTGTCTTTCGCTTCCCATTTTATCGCCTCGGCCAATTCCCTACCCGGCATAATCGGCACTGTAATATAGCGCACGCTGGATAAGGGGCAATCTACAATGCCTATTACCTTAGCACCTTTTAAATGCATTCCTGAAATGGCTTTTTTAAGCCCGTCGGCTTTTGCGACTAAATTCGCCTTTTTTAAAATAGGTTCACCCAAAGGACTGATCTCTAACTCAACGGCTTTTATAGTTGAGGTGCCGATATCTATTCCAATATAAATATTTTTCTGTTTTAAACCTATCATTCGTAACTTTCCTTCCAGTAACCGGTCAATGTTGTATCACCGACGTAAGTGGACAGTAGACGGTTGCCGTCATCCTTCAAAATATTTTTGACCCGCAAATTTATATCTCCGATTTTCCCTACAGATTCGACCTTAAACGCATCCGTGTAATAGCAAAATTCTGTTGTTACCGCATTAAATCCCCCGAAGCCTGGCACAGGTACTAAAGGCGATGCATCTGCGTTATCAAGGACTTTGTTTCGTTCAGCTGTACTTAAATAAGAACGGGTATCTACAAAGTCGTAAAAATCACTTGTGACATTTGTATCCGATGAATAAAAACAGGTAAAAGGGGTAGTAGCCCTTGTATTTATTATGTCCGTTGCGAGGCTCACTACATCACTTGCCTTTATACCTAGTGGGTCAAAGATCGCTTCCAAGACCTCTCTCGGAGCGGTATTAATATTTATCGGCGCACGCGAACCCGACGGCCTTGTGGCATCCGTGTTTATAAATGGATAAACCGTAACAAAATCTTTTATCAAATTATAATATGCAGCCGTCATTCCTGTTACCCGTTGAACTTCTTCAACGGAATTAAACCAATTTGAAGCGCGATAATTTACAATATTTGTCGCTAAAGTATTTGCAGTACCACTTGCTATGCCGCGCTCTTCCATTAAATATCTCAATAAAGGTTGTGAGGCGTAATTCAGGTGAACCTTTTCTGCTTCATCCGCTATTGAAACTGACTGAATTGTGCCGTCGCCTAATGAAATAGGAAAAGTGGCATAAGTTCCAGTATGCCACGCCTCAGTATTTGTATCTACTTCATACGTCACCTGCAAAAAAAGATGGTCCACTTGGACGTCTCTATTGGAAGAATTAAATCCCCTTGCTCTTATCTGAAAATTTGGGCTATTTATTACCGACCAATTCCAGGTTCGGTCACCAGTTATATCTAATACTATAAACGGCGAAGCATTAAAACTTGTTGAACTAACTACAGTTGTAAACGATGAATTGCCGGGTTGAGGAAAAGTACCATTAGTTGTATAAAGAATTTCGAGCGAGGGATCTGCTCCGCCTCCTTTGTTCTTTCCATATCTGCATCCAATCTGAACATTTTTTATCCTCGTCCCTAAATAATTCAAATCGTAATCGCTCAATATGACGTATGTGCCTGCGCCGGCGGAATCCAAGGTCAATATCCTACCTTCATCAAAATAACGGACATAATCTCTTCGGGTAGCATTTTCAGCTGTCCCGCTTGTCGTATTTCCTCGCAAATCCGCCTCTCCCGTCTGCGTCGTCGTTAAAACATCGTCCCTTATTTCCCTCAGCGCCCGCTCAACGCCTGCCTGCGCAAGATATAATGCCTTCGTATCATCCAATTGAAAACCTATCCCACGCGTCTCGGTAGTAATAAAATAAGCCATTGCCATTGCCATAACCGCTAAAACCAACATAAAAATTAGAGTCAGAATCATGACAAATCCTGAGTTCCTCATATCCCCCGCGGCCGAAATTTCGAAATATATCGGATTGATTCATC
>JBDRDF010000028.1:0-9271 GCA_043821025.1 Candidatus Omnitrophota bacterium | reverse complement strand
TCCCCAATCCATATAAACCTCCTTTTAAAAGAATTGCCACCTCAAAGTCTTTAAAGTATCCCGCAAGGAACCTCCTGCCAGGGCACACGTAGGTTAGAATCCGCAATGCACAGTGCATTCTTTACAGCGAGGGTCGGTTCCCATTGGCCCATATCGGTTCCAATCTGTTTCATCGATTAACTCTTTATATGTGGCGAAATGTCTATCCGCCATCTGATAGCAAGGTGAACGCCATCCATAAGGGTTACGAGTCGGAATTGCCCAAGGTGAACATTTTAGTGAACGCCTGCCTTGTATAAATTCAATATACAACGGTGAATTTAAAAACTTATATTTTTGAAACTCGGGTTCTAATATTTTAAAAAAATCGGCTGCCTTTTCTTTGTTCAAAAATAACCCTTCCCCTACATGGACATATTCGTATGCTGGTGAGATTAAAAAACCATCGACGCCTAATTCGCTTAAATTTTTAAATAGAGCCTTTACTTCTTCGGGGCCTGTCTGATTATAAATAGTGGTATTGGTACAAACGAAAAAACCCTTCGCCTTTGCAATTTTTATTGCTTCTATCGCTCTTTCGTAGGCGCCGTTGAGCCCTGTAATCGCATCATGGGTCTTCGCTAATCCGTCGATGTGTAAATTTATCATAAAGTGGCCGTTCGCCTTAAACCCATCTATCTTTTCCTTGAGCAAAATACCATTTGTGCATAGATAAATATATATTCCTTTTTTGGTAAGCGCTTCAACTAATTCAAATATATATGGATAGATTAACGGTTCACCTCCGCAGATCGACACTATTTTAGCGCCGCATTCGTCCACCGCATCCAAACATTCTTTAACGCTCAACATCTTATCGACACCCTTGCTATATTCTCGGATACGACCGCAACCTTCGCAAGATAGATTGCATTTTAATGTGGGCTCGAGCATCAAAACCAAAGTGAAGCGCTCGTTGCCTTTTAGTTTATTCGAAATTATATGAGTGGTTAATCTTACCGTTAAGCCTAAATTAAATCGCATCTGTGCATTGGGGTCCGTTTCTTATGGAGCCACTTCTCGAACTTGAACTTGAGACCTGGCACTTTGGAAAACGGACCCATTCAGCGATGGCAATCAATGGAAAATAGACCGAATAGAGTTCATATCGCAAATAGCAAACCTTTGGAAAACCCGTGCCGGTAAAATCGAATTCCCTCCAACCACCATCTTCTTGTTGAGTTTCAATAAGAAATTCTATTCCGCGTTTTACCTCATTGCTATCGTAATCGCCGCAGGCAAAGAGTGCCAAAAGTGCCCATGCCGTCTGCGAAGCTGCCGAGGGACCTTTGCCTTTTTGCGATGGGTCCTCATAAGTTAAAGCTGTTTCGCCCCATCCGCCGTCTCTATTCTGAGCGCTTCTTATCCATTTCGAAGCCAAATCTAATTCATATTTGTATAATTTTCTATTTGAAAAGGATAAACCGCGACAGGCCAAAAATGTTCCGTATATATAATTTATCCCCCATCTGCCATACCATGTTCCATCCGGAAGCTGATGTGCTTTCAAAAAATTAATCGCGTTCTTCAAACGCGGCTCATCGCAATTGTATCCCAATCTGCTCAGTAGTTCGCAAATTCTACCCGTGATATCTGAACAGGTCGGGTCGAGCATCGCATTATGGTCGGCAAACGGTATTTTAGTCAAGAACTGCTTGTTGTTATCCTTATCGAACGAGCTAAATCCGCCATCGGAAGATTGCATCTTAAGCATCCAATCCAATCCGCGTTCAAACGCCAATTTCTTTTTCTTCGGCTCATCCTCTCCCATATCTATATGCATCAACGCCAAAAGGACCTGCGCCGTATCATCAACATCAGGATAAAATTCATTTTCGAATTCAAAATACCATCCGCCCGGCTCTGCATCCTTCGCCTTAACTTTCCAGTCGCCATATTCAATGACCTGTTTCGAAAGGAGCCATCTGCCTGCTTTAATTAATACCTCATGATTTTGGGGCAAACCTGATATAGCCAATGAGTAAACCGCCAAAGCTGTGTCCCAGACAGGCGAAACGCAGGGCTGCATCTCACTTTTGTCGCCGTGATCAATTACTAGCTTCTTAATTTCTTCGACGCAAGATTTCATAAGCGGGTGATCATTCTCGTATCCTAAACAACCCAGCGCAAAGATACAATTAACCATCGACGGAAAGATCGCTCCTAACCCTGCGCTTTTGCCCAATCGCTCTATCATCCAACTCGTTGCCTTTTTTACAGCTATCCGCCTAAGCGGCCGAATCCTAAATTTATAAAGCGATTTAACCGCGCAATCGAATAAAAGGAAAAAATTCCTCCAGCTAAAAACTGTCTTGTCCCATTTAAGGCCTAAATTTTTTATTCTGCGGCCATTCTTATAAAGTTCGTCTATATTTAAATTCTTTTCGAGTAACCGTATTGGCTTAAACGCCCAAACTATGGAAAGCGGAATGATAATAGTCCTCGACCAAGCGCTCAGTTCGTAAATATTAAACGCAAACCATGATGGAAAAAGTATAATCTCTGGGGGTATCGCCGGCACGGCATCCCATTCCCCAAGCCCGAACATCGCTAAATAAAATCTATTGTAACTGTTCGAACGCTCGATGCCTCCTAAATCCAAAATTATCTTACGAGCCCTGACCATAACTGGGTCATCTTGTTTGTATCCTTTTAGTTTCAACGCGAGATAGCATTTTAAAGTCGGATTAAGGTCTGGTGGGCCACCAGGATAGATAGGCCAACCGCCCCCTTCCAATTGTCTATCCAAAATGAAATTGATTAACTTTCGCTCAAGCGTTTCATCTTTTATCCCTAAAAAACGCAACATAAATATGGTATCAGCCTCTAAAGCCAAATCCATATACAGTTCAGAATAAAAGTATCCTTCGGCTGTCTGCCTGCTTAGTAAAAACCTTTGGGCTTTCGATATGGCGTTGTCTAACCTCTCTCTCATATGCCTGTACAGAATTTTATTATCTCTTCGAGTTCCTTTATATCTACAAAAGTATTCTTGCAGGGGCCCTCAGGGCGTTTATTTGGCAGTCCAAAGACGGGAATCTTAGGCGCCGTATCTTGAATGCCGGAGATAAGGTCCCTCTCACAAGCAACACCTATCACAGCGGTCGGCCTTTGTTCCCTTATTATCTTCCTTGCCTCATCACCCCCAAATGCAGTGAAAGCCTTACACTGATATTTATTGCACAGTTCGTTAATCTGCTTTCTTGTCTCGCTAGACAAGCATCGCGGAAGAAGAAGTAAAAATCTTTTTGTATTCTTGCCAGTCCTAGTCGCGTACATCAAATCATTATGAAATTTTACAAAAGAATTTCCGATTTTATCCCTGGAAATTCCAAAAATCTTAGCGAGCTTAACGGCACTTGAGAAAAACATCCGCAGCGGAATACGCTTTGCGATTGAGGGAGGAACTAGCCCTATCTTAAATATGGAGGATAACACCTGAAGGACATACCACAGCGAAATTAAACTCGCAAAAAGTGAAAGCACAATCCCTGTTAGACGAGCTACGTTTGCCCCAAACTCTTCCAGGCGTGGCAACGCAAGGTACCAAAGCAAAAGCATCCCCAACAAAATAAAAATTAGAATTAGGAAAGAAAGGCTGATAAATATCGATTTCGGTGCGTTGATTACGCCTTCATACTCTGAACCCGGCTGCCAATCGAACCACTGATCTCCTAAAATCCTATCTTCTAATTTTTTGCTCTTATTCGTCTCTTTCATAGTCGCAGAAAAATAATTATATCACAGAAATAGTTTTTTTACTATGATGAAAATAGCTTATTTTGAAATTTAAGTCTCGCTTGGAGATAGGCAATCGGTTCACTTGGGCTTCCTTTATTCCTCGTCCTATAAGTAATATAACTAAAGGGACTTAAGGCATAAACCGCCTCTTCGTTCGCCAGATTGCCTTATAACATATATGTGCGAGACGTTAAATTTCAAAGTAATTGATATTTCTGTAATTCTGAATATCGCATCCGCACGTAGAAGATTCGAGCGGGCATGGTTGCCTGCCACTTAACCTCAAGGCAGAGCGACAAGGTTCTCCGAGCGAGACTTTCCTCGCTGGGAAAAGTCGAGCGGTGCGGGAGATATCCAGAATGGAAGAAAATATAAATTTTTATCTAATCTCTGAGTAAATTACCACAGGAGAGAATCGCTGCCTTGCAGTCTAAACCGCGACAGGGACTTAATGTTGTTTGTAAGCGGCGCATTTGAATGTCGCTTAAAGTTAAAGCCATCTCGTCTTGAATGGCATAACGGACTTGCGCCTTTATGTGTAAGTGGCTAGGACATATCCTTTCCTTTAAATGAGGCTCTTTTCTCGTTAGCTTTAAAACTTCGACTGCTCGCGAGCCGTAAATCCTTATTAAATTTTCAACCACATCCTCTTCAACGCCAAACTTTAAGGCAAGCGTTGATGCCTGAGGAATAGGCAAATCGGCTCCAGGCAATGGCACTTTGGCGGTTTTACAACAAGCGAACATCCTCGGGAATAATCTTTTCGCAACTCTGTCGACCACTTGCTCCGAAAGCAAGCGATACGTTGTATATTTTCCGCCTGCGACCGAAATGAGTCCGCTTCCGCTCTCAACTATAATATGGTCTCGCGAGACCAACCACGCTGCTTTGCCCTCTTCTTTTATAAGCGGCCTTAAAGCTGCATATGTGCCTATTATATGTGTCGGACTAAATTTAACATTTGGCAAAACGCGGCTAGCTTCATTTAATAGATAACTAATATCCTCCTCGTCAGCAGAAACATTGTCAGGAAGACCAGAGTAATCGGTATCGGTTGTGCCGATTATCGACATCCCCCGCCAGGGTATAATGAAAAATACCCTTTTGTCGCGATGGGCTGATAGAACAATCGCGTTATTCTTCATAAGTTTTGGATAAACTATATGAATGCCTTTGGTAGGCCTAATCAGTGGCTCTGCAGTTGGATTCTCCAATTTAAGTGTGTAGTTCGTCCATGGGCCCGTCGCATTTACTATAACCTTAGCTTTTATTACGAAGGTCTCCTTGGCAATGCTGTCATATACCTTTACGGCCATTAATACGCCGGCTTCCTTTATAAATCCTATCACGCCGCATCTGTTTACAACTGTTGTTCCATATTCAGCAGCGGATATAATATTTTCCAAACAGTAACGGACATCGTCGACTTGTGCATCGCAATAAAGGGCACCGCCTACCAACCCTTCCCCCTTAAGGGCATCTTCCAACTTAAATATTTGGTCGGCATTTAATATTTGATGCGGTTTTATCTTTGCCTTTCCGGCAAGGAAATCGTAAAGAGTCGTTCCTAACCTTATCAAACTTAAAGGACGTGGGTCATTTTTATAGACGGGGATTATAAACTGCAGTGGTTTCACTAAATGAGGTGCGAGTTTTAGAATTATCGAGCGCTCTCTTAAGGATTCGCGAACGAGATGGAAATTTAACTGCTCAAGATATCTTATCCCGCCGTGAATCAACTTCGTTGTATTCCCGCTCGTGCCGCTTGCGAAATCGTCTTTTTCCACAAGAGCAACCTTTAAACCGCGTTGGCTCGCATCGCGTGCAATACCTGCGCCGTTTATCCCTCCGCCGATTACAAGAAGGTCAAATTCATCTGACTTTAATTTATCTGCGTCTCGTTTCATTTAACTTTAAAATTTATCGCACGAGTCCTTTTAACTGCTTCCAGCCACCCGCGATAAAGTCTTTCTCTCTCTGAGGCAGTTATATTAGGATAAAATATTTTATCGACTTTTTGCATATTCTTAAGTTCAGCAGGACCTCTCCAAAATCCGACTGCCAATCCTGCTAAAAATGCCGCTCCTTTAGCGGTCGAATCAACCATCTTAGGACGAACTATCTTGCAATTCAAGATATCTGCCTGAAACTGCATCAAAAAATTGTTGCGACAGGCCTTACCATCGACTTTAAGCGATGTTATGTCTTTATTTGCTTCGCTCTTCATAACTTCGACGACATCTTTCGTCTGATAAGCGATGGCTTCAAGCGTTGCGCGAATAACATGGCTTTTGGTTGCACCACGCGTCAAACCGCAGATTACGCCCCTTGCATTGGGCTCCCAATATGGCGCCCCTAATCCCGCAAAAGCAGGAACGAAATAAACTCCGTTATTATCGGAAACGGATTCTGCCCATCTGACTGTTTCCGCTGAACGTTTAATCAATTTCAATCCATCGCGCAGCCATTGGACTGCAGCCCCGGCGATAAATATAGAGCCCTCAAGCGCATAAACCGGCCTTCCTTTTCCGTCGCAAGCTAACGTTGTAAGGAGTCCGCGTTTTGACTTCACAAACTTATCTTTCATATTCATCAAAAGAAAACAGCCGGTGCCATATGTATTTTTAATCTCGCCGGGCAAAAAACAGCCCTGGCCAAAAAGCGCCGCCTGTTGGTCGCCTGCGACTCCCGATATCGGTATCCCCTCGCCAAGATGGGATATCTTCGCCGTCCTTCCAAAAATAGAACTCGAACATCTTACCTCTGGCAGTATAGCGTGAGGTATATTTAATACTTTAAGGAGTTCAGCGTCCCAACTTTTTGTTTTGATGTTAAACATCAGAGTGCGTGACGCATTAGTAAAATCGGTTGCGTGAACTGCTCCTTTGGTCAACTTCCAGATAAGCCACGCATCGATAGTCCCAAAAAGGATTTTTCCATCTTTTGCCCTTGCGCGAAGACCTCCTACGTTGTCAAACAACCACTTAATCTTTGTGCCAGAAAAATAAGGGTCAATTACGAGCCCTGTTTTTGAACGGAATACCTCCTCTAACCCTCTCCTTTTAAAATCTTGGCAAATTTCGCTCGTCCGTCGACACTGCCATACAATTGCCGGATGGACTGGCTTGCCTGTTGCTTTATCCCATAACACAGTCGTCTCGCGCTGATTCGTAATGCCTATCGCGGCTATTTCATTTGATTTAATCCGGCCTTTCTTTAATGTCTTGGATATGAGACCTAAGGTCGTCTGCCAAATCTCTAGGGGCTCATGTTCGACCCATCCCGGTTTGGGGTAATATTGCCGAATCTCTTTGTAGCCGCTAGCGACGGTCTCTCCTTTTCGATTAAATATCATAACCGTTGTGCCAGTCGTCCCCTGGTCGATTGCCATTACATACTTTGACATAACGGCTCCTTTTTTAAGCGGACTTGCGCACGATGAGTTTCGGCTCAAATAATTTTATCTGTGCCATCTTCTTGTGCGACAAGTCAATGGAATCCAATAATGCCCTTGTAGATTCGTAGGCGATATCTTTTATCGGCTGCATAACTGTAGTTATGGGAGGGTCAAAGTGTTTGCACAGCGGTATATTATCAAACCCGATAACGGCTATGTCCTCCGGAACTCTCTTTCCGGCTTTTTTAATCGCTTTAAGAACGCCTATCGCCATTCTGTCATTCGCGGCAAAGACAGCGTCGGGAGGATCTTCTAACGCCGACAATTTCTCCATGGCAACCTCACCATCGTCATAATTAAAATTACCGTATCCAACATATTCCTCTCTAACCGCAATCCCCGCCTCAGAAAGCGCCTTTTTATAACCATTGAATCTATCTTCTGAATCAAATGAATTTTTACTTCCGTGGATAAAGGCGATTTTCCTTTTGCCCTTGCCTATCAGGTATTTTGTAGCAATATAACCGCCTTTGATGTTATCGCAACCAAAGGAATTAACGTCCTTACTATACGCGCATAAAAGCGTAATCGGCACCTGACTTCTCTTTACCTCGGATACGTGGTCTATATCGTCCTTCAGAATCGCAACCACAATTAAACCACCGACTAATCTGCTCCTGTACAATTTCAAACATTGGTCGCTATCAAATTTATCCTGCGTAAATATCATAAGTTGGTAGTTGCCTTCAGACGCTGCCTTTGCAACTCCGTTTATAATATCTATAGCAAAAAAATCAGCATCGATAAAGGTGTTCTTCGGAAAGATTAAACCTATGGTGTTAACTTTCTTTGAGGCAAGGCTGGCGGCGTGAATATTTGGGAAGTATTTTTCTCTTTCAAGGTATTTTAAGATACGGACGCGGGTCTCCTCAGCGACATTTCTATCGCTCTTCAACACGCGCGATAGGGTTCGGCGAGAAACATCTAATTTCTTCGCAAGTTCTTCTAGCGTCTTTGCGCCCATTTCATTTTCCTTTTTTGGAAATTATAATATTAATGGGCAATTTAGAAAATATAAATTCTTCGTTTGATTTTGGGGACTTAAATACAAAGCCCTTGGGTGGTTTAGCGATGCCCCAAACCTTTAACTCCAAACCTCTCTTCGTTTGTTTTATGGTATAGTTTATATTACCATAATGGGTGGGGAAGTTCTTAACGGTTATTCCTCTCTCATCTTCAGTCCATTCAGAAGGTATGCCCGCCCCTAAGATTAATTTATCATCCTTTTCATAGACGAATAGGTTCCTTACGGCATTTATATATTCGGCGCCAATCCAAGTATGTGGCATATCGCCGATGTATTGCGGATGTCTATACTCGCTAAAAACGACCTCTGCCCAGTGATTCCATTCTCGTGGCCGTTTTACCGTCTGAAAATACTTTAACATATTCAACGCTTTTTCCTTCTGTCCCATCAGGATAAACGACGATATTGACCTTATCTCATATGGCGTAAAAGAGCCTTTCCAATCCTCTTTTAACCTTGGCAGAAATGTATCTTTATAGTATTTTCTAAAGGTATTATCTAATTGCGGCTGAGGTAAACTTTCGTATTCGTCACAGGGGAATATTGCAATCGCGGTTGAGGTCGCGTCAAAATCGCCTTTCTCCGCACAGCCAGGAACATAATCTATATTTTTTATTCTCATTACCAAACCTATCGAGTCGTATACGCTCTTTCGAAAATCCCCTTCCTCTGCGTCTATCCATTTTATTAGGTCCTTCCTTTTTAAAACCTTCGCGATTGTCCTCGCATCCTTCCACCCTTTTAGCGCCCAGAAGTCATCCCAGTAACTATGCTGCGCTGGGAAATAGCCCTCGTGGCTGTTCGATTCCGGAAGTATCCCGTAGAAAATCCTTTTTTCTGGTGGGCCGTCCTTAAACTCCTCGGTCGTCCTCCGCTTTCTAATTTCCACTAAGTATTTCAAAGCGTTCTCAACAGCCGGCAACTTTTCTTCTAAGAACTTTTTATCCTTTGTGAAATTATAATATTCCAAGACCGCGTATATGAATTCGCCTTGGGCATCATATTCC
>JBDRDF010000027.1:0-9011 GCA_043821025.1 Candidatus Omnitrophota bacterium | reverse complement strand
CAACCTCTTCTTCTACCTTTGGCTTGGTTAATTTCTCATGCTCATCTTTTGTTATCCATTTACCGTTATGATAAATAAGCCCTTTTGCCTCTTGTTCGGTGGCGAATTTTTTCCATTGTTCGCGCTCCATTTCTTGTTGTTCTTTTTGCGCTTTCCATTTCTCTTTTAATTTTATATTTTCTTCGTCACTGGCTTTCGAAATCGACTCAATCTGCGTCTTTGGATAAGTTACACTCCCAATTTTTATGGAAATAGTTACTGCCTTATCGGTCTCTTTCTCAATTATCCCCTCCATCTTCGCGCCACTTTTAAGATAGATTAGATCGGCAAAGAGCCTACTTTGCATAATTATCAAAAATAAAATAACAAGTAAAAGAATAAACCTTTTCATGGCCTCATTTCCTTTCCAATGACAGAAGCAACCGTTTTAGAGATACGCCCAAGACGTAGCCACCGATTGTGCCATCGGAATTTATGACCCTGTGGCATGGAATTATAATAGGCCAGGGATTGTGTTTCAATGCCTGTGCTACCGCGCGGGTCGCCTTAGGACTTCCTATCCTCTGGGCAATCCATTTATATGAACGAGTCTGGCCTGTCGGAATTTTGGATACGCATTCATAAACTTCTATTTCGAATGCTGTACATCCGTTATATATTGAGAACTTTTTTGATCTCTCTTGCAACTCTTTCATTTAAACCTTTGACCTTTGATATCTCTTCTATGGGCGCTTGCTTAATCTTTGCAATAGAACCAAAATGTTTCAAGAGAATGGCTTTTCTTTTAGGCCCGATGCCCGTGATCTTATCCAACGCCGATTCTCTGGTAACCCTTCGCCTCAAAATATGGTGATACCTTATCGCGAACCTATGTGATTCGTTGCGAATCCGTTGAATTAGATGTAATGCCTTTGATGTTGGCGGTAAAATGATTGGTTCTTTTCTATCCAAAGTATAAATATGTTCGAAAATTTTTGCGATGCCGACTATCGGAATATCGCGTACCCCAAGCGCGCGGATTTCATCCGCCGCAGAAGATAAATGCCCTTTGCCCCCGTCTATCAATATCAAATCAGGCAATCTGCTCTTCTCCTCTAAAGCCCTTTTATATCTCCTCCTCATCACCTCGCACATCATCGCATAATCATCTTGGCCTTTGACATCTTTTATTTTAAACATCTTATAATTTGACTTATAAGGTACGCCTTCGAGGAAAGCCACCATCGACCCGCATGCCTTTTCACCTTTTATGTTTGAAATGTCAAACGCCTCGATATATTGCGGCTCTACCTTTAATCCTAAAATGTTTTTTAACTCTCCCAGTTGCTCACCGATATCAGCCTTTGGTTTTTTAATGACTGCCTTCCCTAACGCCTGAATCTTATCCCTCACCTTTGAAGCCTCTTCAAATCTTCTCTCCTTCGCTAGATGAGCCATCTTATCCGACAATTTTCGCAATAGCTCTTCTTTTGCGCCCTCGATAAAAAGGATTATCTGTCTTATGGTCTCACCATATTCGTCTCTGGAAATCTTTCCCTCACAGGGTGCGGAACAGAGTCCCAAGTCATAATAGACGCAGACCTTCTTGGGTAAGGCATGACAGGTGCGGAAAGGAAATATCGCGCGAATTGATTTTACTGCCTGGCGTAATAATTTCGCATTGCTGTAAGGTCCGAAATATAAAGAGCCATCGTTCTTTTTTCCTCGCGTTACGAAGATCCTTGGAATTTCCTCTGCCATCGTAATCTTAATCAAGGGATATGACTTGTCATCTCGATATGCTACGTTATATTTGGGGTGGTATTCTTTTATTAGATTCGCTTCAAATAAAAGTGCCTGCGCCTCTGATGACGTGATAAACCATTCTACTTCCCGCACATTAGAGACTAGCGCTTGAAGCTTTAGGCTTAGATTTCTGGAAGGTTGAAAATAAGACCTTGCTCTATCCCGCAACGAAGATGCCTTACCGACATATATTACTTTCCCATCCTCATCCTCAAATATGTAAACCCCGGGCGAATCCGGAAGTTCATTTAACTTCTCCTTAAAATCCATCTTAAAAATCCCTTAAATTCGTCGACATCAAATATCATACATCCCACAAAAAATGAGACGAGGCCAACGAAGATCACAATAGCAACCTGCGGAATTGGCGCGAGTACCAAAAGCGAATTCACCCAAATCAAGATAAGCCCCATGATAACCCCTGCCAGCAAAATACGTCCGACCGACTTCAATATCACAAAACCTCCCAATGGCCCTATCTTTTTCCTCAAAAGATAATACAATAAAAAGAAATTCACAGTGCTCGAAATTGAGGTGGCAAGTGCCAAACCGCCCACTTTTAACGGCCACATAAGTATCAGGTTTAGTATTATATTTAAAATTAAAGCTGCCAAAGCAACCTTTACCGGCGTTAATGTATCCTTCAAAGAATAAAATGCGGATACCAAAATCTTTACCCCTGCGTAAGCAAAAAGCCCTAGCGAATAATAGAATAATGCGTAGGATGTAATTTCAGTTGAATATCTATTGAAAGAGCCCCGCTCAAAAAGTGCTTGGACTATCGGCGTGGAAAGGACAAGAAGCCCAATCGCCGCCGGTATTGTTATAAAAAACACCGACCGCAGCGAAAAGGAAAGCGTGTCTTTAAATCTTTTGATATCCTCCTCGGCTGCATGCTCAGATAATGTCGGTAATGTCGCTTGAGCCCAAGCGGTGCCGAATATTGCGAGGGGAAACTGCCACAACCTATTCGAATAATAAAGCGCAGCAATCGCCCCTTCGCCCACAATCCTTGACAGCGACGCCAGCATCATATCGACAAATGTATTTATTTGATAGATGCTCGCACCTAATACTCTTGGCAAAAGTAATTTTCCGATTTCGGTCGAGGCGGGATGTTTAAATTTATTAAGCTTTGGCGGTGCCATCCCCCTATTGAATAATGGCAGCGCCTGTACAGATAATTGCAAAAGGCCACCTATTAGAACTCCTATTGCCAATCCCATTACAGGCACTTGCATTTTAGGGCACAAGTATAAGGCGCTTAATATTAGGGCTATATTCCATAATGGTTGGCTAAACGCGGGTGCCGTAAAATGCTTTAAAGAATTTAAAACGCCGGTTGCATATGCGGTCAAACCGATTAAAAAGATATAAGGAAACATAACTTGTGTAAGTCGCACAGTCAATTGTAACTTATCCGCATCTTTAACGAAACCAGGGGCGATGACCCTGACGATGAACGGCGCAAGGATAACGCCCAAAATAGAAATGGCTGCAAGGACTACGATCATCGCATTCAAAATAATCCCTGCGAGTTCCCAGAATTCCCTTTTGGTCTTCTTGGTCGCATATTCGGTCAGCACAGGGATGAACGCGGCATTGGCAGCTCCCTCCCCAACCAAATCGCGCAGTAGGTTCGGAATCCTAAGCGCTACAACAAATGCCTGAGCAGGAAGTAACGTGCCAAAAACAGAAGCGATTATGATGTCCCTAACGAACCCCAAAATTCGGCTTAACAAAATCCCTAATCCTATAATTCCCGCCGACTTCGCTAATGATTTATGTGTTGACATTTCTGTTACGATGTGGTATTTTTATTCAATTTGAAAGGAGAATAAAAATTGCCAATACTAAAATCCGCATTTAAAAGGATGCGCCAAAATAAGAAGAGGCACTTGCGAAACTTAAAGGTAAAATCCGAATTAAAGGCGTTATCTAAAAAATTGAACTTGAGCTTAAGCACGAAGAAATTGGATGAGGCTAAAGCACTCGGTGCCCAATTAATATCCAAACTGGAAAAAGCACGGTCTAAAGGAATTATACATAAAAATACCGCCTCCAGAAAAAAGTCCCGCATCCTAAGCAAGCTCTGCTCTACTCGCATAATCTGACAACGAGCGATTCCAAAATTATCCTTTTGTCAAAATCTTTATTCTTACAATTAAAATCTGCCTTCAACAAGTGCTGAAGGCAGATTTTAATATCGCCCAACTTTATTCTCTCGGCTATCCTCATCGCCTCGCCAACCGTATGCCAACTTAATCTAAGCTCATCCTGAATTTGCTCTTGGGTTCTACCTCGAACCATCAAGTACTTAACCTTCAAAATCTTTCTAAACTCAGCACCGATAGCACCGATTATATTTTCGGGGCTCACCGATCCTTTAAGTAAACCTGACAGTATGGATAACGAACGTGCAGTCCGTCTATCGCAAATCGTCTTTGTCAATGTAAAAACGGATTCCCCTAAGGACTTGCCAACAAGCGCTTCAACGTCTTCCTTCTCTATCCTTGGCTTTTCCCCAACATATATCGACAACTCCTCAATCGCCCTTTTTAAAAACCTTAAGTCATTGCCCAATTTTTCGATGAGCAATTTAATCGCCTCTTCCGTTACCATCTTTTTATGCAAGGCGGCTCTGTCTATTAAGTAACGATTTAACCTCGCTCCCCCCAAGGGCGCAAAGGTTTGTACTCTTGCATATTTTAAAATTGCTTTAAATAAAGCGTCTTTCTCTAAATCGGCGCCTTTAATCTCTAAATCTGTCGTCAATACCAAAACGGTATTCTTAGAAGGATTTTTAATATAACTGATTATGGAATCTTTCGCGGCTTGCGAAAGCCGTTCGATATCTCTGACGACAACTAAACGCTTTGGGCTTAAAAATGGCTGGGTATTTACTACATCCTGAAATGCTTGTGGTTCAAGCCGGTCGGAATAAAAGAAGGTGTAATTTAAATCTACATTGCTATCGACGAGAAAGCGCCTTCTTAAAACTTCGAGGGCTTCTTCTTTGAGGGCATTCTCTTTTCCGAAATAAGCAAAGGTAAGTTCTCGCATGCAAAAGCCCTACCAATCCTCAACCGTCCTTTCAACGATCCTTCTGGCTAGGTCTTCAACCGCTTCATCAATAGCAGCATCTTCTGATTTAGCTTGACTGCCGGTTGTAAAAAATTCGGAATATCCGACAAATCCATTCTCTTCCCAAAGGAGTTTGTCATTTTTCGTATCGCGAAAAGCTACGTTCACTATAAGGTTTGCTCTATACTCCTCAACGTTGTCATTATCATCGTACCTTAACGGCTGTTTTTCATAATTGGTTAATTCGCCGTTCATAACCAAATCCGCATCCGTTTCGTTAGATACGACCTTCAAATAACCATCGAGCAAAAATCTGTTTATTACGGCATCTGTGATCTTGGTCTCCAATCGATGACGGTAGAGTTTATATGGATACCTGTCGGAATACTCACCTGCGATATTTAAATCTACCTTATTTTCAAATGGCTTTATATAAATCTTGATATCCCTGCTATATGCCAACGAACGTATTGAATACCCGCAACCGCTAAATGAAATTAAGACGATGAACGCAAACGCAAAAAATAATATCCTTTTCACTTTTTCTTCTTCTCTACCTCCTTTAATTTATCTTGCGCCTTCTTAGCCCAATTGGTCTCTGGGAAGTTCTCGATTATATTTTTATAATACATCGATGCGGCATCGTAATATTTTTGCTTCCTATAAAATTCCGCTATCGTGAAATCGCTTTCTGCCTTTTTTTCCCTTAAGGACTCGCGCATCTTATCCGCTTCACCGGTTAATTTTGACTCGGGATGGCGTTTCGAGAAATCCTCTATCTGCTTCAATGCCTCATTGGTTACGGACTGGTCGTAAGTCGGCTTTAAAGACGCTTGGGATGCGCATAGCCCAACTTGGAATTTTGCATCCTCAGCTAGTTTGCTTTCAGGATGTTCATCGACTAACTTTTGAAAAGCTAATCTTGCTGCCTGATAATCTCCTGCCTTTTTGTGACACTCTCCAATTTTGTATAATGCCTGCTCAGCATATTTGCCATATGGCGAATTATCGACGACCTTTTGGTATATCTCGATCGCCTTATAAATAGATGGAAAGGTCGGGATGCCCCACAATTTTATCCTCTCCCCAGCATAAAATTTATTTGCTATCTTAAACTCACGTTCTATCATCTCTTCCATCCTTTTAGTGAATGGATAGGTTTCTATCGCCTTTTGGTATGCCAAATATGCCTGCTCGTATTCCTCCAACCCTTCGTAGGATCTGCCAGCATAATATTGTCCTTCGGCGGCAAGTTCGGAATTAGGATAATATCTGACCAACTTTGTAAACTCGCCCACGGCTCTTTTATAATCCTTAGCCTCGTAAAATCTCATCGCCCAATCGAATTGTTCCTGAGGGCTATCTTTGACGGCCCATTTTGGATTTATCCACGTGCCGGTCTGCGGGGTCCAAATCCAATAGGCATTAAGCACAGGTTGCATAATTAAAGATGATAGCAGAATCAAAATAATAACTAAATATTTTCTCATGTAAGGGAATGTTGAACGTGAAATTTTTGAGTGGTTTTTGCTACTTCGGAATTGACCTCTCAACAAAATTGGATATATTTCCTCTGTCCTCTTCTGTCATATCTATAAATTGCATCCCAAGTTCGTACTGTTCTCCGGATGGCCTTTTGCGTATCCACACAACCTTTGAAATAGCCCTGACAGGCTTGGAGGTTAATGGGATAGAAATCTCTACTACAAGCCTTGTAAATACAGATATAAACTCATTCGCTATAAAACGAATCCCACCGGTCGATATATCCCTCATAACAGTGCCAACAGTCGCATCGCTGGTCTGACGTATCCCTCTATATTGAACTGGCATTGCAGAGCTGACCCTTGGATACCGCCTTCTTTCAGGGTTCGCCGGTTTTTCGTACATCCCTTTCGAACACCTTCTTCCAGTAGTCATTTTATTATCCTGCATTGAATTTGTCAATTGAAATTTAATGTCTTTTAAAATTATCGATAAAAATGGCTCTTCCATCAGCTTTAATAAATATGGCACCGTCTCTGTTCGTCCTAAGTACCTTTATATCTTTGGGTAGCAGGAATTCTTCTATATCTTTGGATCTTAAAACTTCCCTTAACGCCTTTCCTTGCGATATGACTGCGTATTTTGGGCTTACCTTTTCAATAAAGGCCTCCCCTGTAGATGTCAATTTTTCACCATGGTGAGGCAACATAATAAGTTCCGCATCCAGCAGTTGGCTATGCTTTAGGATTTCATTTATTGCTTTTTCCTCGATATCCCCGCAGAATAGTAAACCGACGTCTTTATAATCAATCTTTATTACCAAAGAACTATTATTATCCTCGATATTTGAACTAGTTACCCACTCCAAAGGAGGATTTAAACAGATTACATTTATCTTTTCTGCCCCTATTATTGAATCGCCGCCCCTTAAGGTATCCCGCCTTATCTTTTTCTCTGTAATTATAGATTCGAAATTAAGATATGCGTCATTCTCGGACTTAAGCCCGTTCTCGAAAATTCGCTTGACGTTTAATCCCTTTATAACTGAGGTGAGCCCACCGACGTGGTCGGCGTCAGGATGGGTCAAAACTATGGCATCAATGGCATGAATTCCTTTGTTTCGTAAAAATGGCAAGATGACATTTCTGCCTACGTCCGAATCTTTACCTTTGCCTCCATCGATTAGCATATTCCCGCCATTTGGAAATTCTATAAATACGCTGTCTCCGTGTCCGACATCCAAAAAGGTAACGCTCAACCTTCCGTCGTTCTCTTTTAAAGCGTCTTCCCATATGGCAATATTTATAAGCGCCAATCCAACGATTGCAATTTTACCAACGGAAATCTTAAATCGTTTATGTTCGATCAATGCGATGATGAAAATATAGTATATAAAAATAAAAGGCGCTGATGGCTTTGGAAAATATAAGCATCCAAAAGGAATCTTCGAAAAAATATCGGTTACGCCGAATAATACAGCGCAAAGAAACCAGGTTGTACTTGCGAATATTTCTCCGATAAAAGGGACAAAGGCACCAAATATGATGAAGGGGATGCTCGATGCTATTATTAAAAAGGTAAGCGGCACGGCGAACAAATTCGCTAGGACCGCGATCGGTGTCACTATATTAAAGTGATATAAGATAAACGGCAAAACCCCTATCCAGGCAGCAGCCGAAACGAAAGTAGCTTCAATTAGATACCTTTTCCATCTACTCATAAAAGAGATTGACAATTTTTTATCATAATAAAACAATTCCTCTAGCTTTGGTGTGATATATAATATGGAAGCAACAGAAATGAACGAAAGTTGAAATCCAGCGTCGAATAAAGCGCTTGGCTCAAAACCTAAAATTATTATCGCCGCAAGTCCCAACGAATTCCATATCGATGGCTCCCTGCCAATTAACGACCCAAATAAAATAACTTGCGCCATAACAGTTGCTCTGACCACGGATGACCTTCCGTTCGTCAAGATAGCATAAAATATAAGGAAAAACACCGTCGCTACAATATTTAACTTATAGGGGAACCGAAGCATTTTCAACATAAGCATAACAAGAAAGGCCAAAAGACCAACGTGGAGTCCGCTGATAGCTAGCAAATGGACTGTTCCTGTCTTCATAAAGATATCGTTTAATTCAAAATCTACGTCCTGCTTTTGTCCCAATAAAACCGCACTCAAAAAATTCGCAATATCTTTCGGGAGATTCGAATCTATTATCTCTTCTATTCTGTTTCTTCCGGAATATACAGCGCGTAAAATTGGAACGCCGACATTCTTTTTGAGCGAGAGGGCGTTGTAACCACTCGCTCTTAAAATCGAAAATATGCCGTGCCTTTTTAAGTATTGGGCGTAATCGAATTCGCCTGGATTTGAAGGCTCCCTTGGGCGAGATAAAAACCCTTTTAGTAAAATCCTATCGCCGTAATTTAATTGCTCAACCTCTCCCGAAATAAAAACCTTTACCTTACCCGTAACTACTTGTTTTATATCGCCCTTCCGAAAGCCGTCCGCTTTCAAAATAAAATTGACCTTTCTCTCGCCGTAAGAAGTCCGACCCAATTGCGGCTCATCTACGATAATGCCTTCGATGTGAGCTAACTCCGGTTCGCTCGGCGTGAAATTCATAATGTGGTTAGGCGGATAAATCTGT
>JBDRDF010000026.1:0-34128 GCA_043821025.1 Candidatus Omnitrophota bacterium | reverse complement strand
TATGGGTTATATTGATGATGCCACAGGTAAGCCGTTTGGTAGGTTCTATCCCTACGAAGGCACAATACCCGCTATGGATAGCTTTAGCGTTATATTAAAAAATACGGCTTACCGGTAAGCGTTTATCTCGATAAACATACGACATATAAATCAAATGGCAAGCCTTCAGTAGAGGATGAACTTAACAATCTAATTCCGTTAAGCCAGTTTGAGAGGGCTTGTGAAGAATTGGAAATCCAGGTTATTCATGCTAATTCTCCGCAGGCTAAAGGCAGAATAGAACGGCTCTTTAATACTTTTCAGAATCGTTTAATAAAAGAGATGCGCTTAAAAGGCATTAAAACAATAGCAGAAGGAAATAGGTTTCTAAAATACTATCTTCCGGCATACGCTAAGAGATTTGCTGTTGTCCCGGCCAACAATACAGATCTTCACCGGCCTCTAAGAAAAGGCGTTAATCTTAACGCAGTTTTTTGCATTAAGACAATACGGGTATTGAGAAATGATTTTACCGTAGCCTATAACAATAGGCTTTACCAGGTAGAAGATAATGTAAATGCCGAAAAGGTAACCGTAGAAGAAAGAGGCAACGGTTCAATACATATTAGCTCTGGGAATACGGCTCTTAAGTCCAAGGAGATAACAACCAGGCCAAAGAAGCAGAAAGAACCACAATTATCCAAAGGAACTTATATTCCTCCAAGAACGGCCCCTTGGAGACGTTTTAGATTACCGGGTTCAATCAATTTTGAAGCGAAAGAAGAAGCTTTGGTAGGCGCTCTTTAAAAACAACAAAATACGACATTTCTAATTTGGTAACAATACGACATTTCTAATTTGGCTTGACAGGTCTAAAAATTTTCCTTGACAAAGGAAAATTTATTTGTTAAGTTAAGAAACTATTTTTAAAAGTTGATTTAATATCTTGAACCTAATTTAAATTTTATATTTTAAGCTCCCCGATGACGAAAAAGAAGTTTTTTAATCTTATTATCTTAACGGGACTGATTGTTTCTTTTCTTATATCATCAGCGTCCGCTTCACCTTTACCTCCCCCTAAGACCGCAGTAATTACGGGCACAGTAGTAGATAAAGCCACCTTAAAACCCATCGGTTATGCCACAGTTTCCGCATCGGCTTATAGGAGAACCTTTAAAACTCAAACAGATGCCCAGGGTCGATACGCTTTAAAGATAGATATATCTTACCCAACCTTTTTGATTATAAGGGGATATAGGGACGGCTATCTTCCAGCCGCAAGAATTATTCGGCTTTACCCTGGTAAGGCTTACGAAGTAAATTTTAAACTCAAGGATATCCGCGCCCCTGTAATAGACAGCCTATCGATAGAAGGAGGCAGCTCCTACACAAGTAAAAGCCAAGTAACTCTTATCCTTAATGCTTATGATAACGAATCAGGCCTTTATCAGATGTCGTTTTCTAATGACGGGCGTATATGGTCGCCTAAAGAGGCGTATAATTCAACTAAGATATGGGCCCTAACCGAAGGCGATGGCCTAAAGACAGTCTATGCCAAAGTGAGAGACAAGGCAAAGCATTGGTCAAAGCCTGCTTCTTCCTCAATAACCTTAGATACAACGCCCCCTCCTACGCTACAAGTTACAGACGATGGAGTCTATACTACGCTTATAGACCGACTTCATGCCATATGGACACCTTCTTTGGACCAAGAGTCAGGCATTAAGGAATACCAGTATGCAATAGGCACAATCCCAGGCGGAATAGATATAGTCAACTGGACATCGACTGGACTAAATACAGAACTAACCCATACTGGTTTATCTTTAACTGAAGGACAAGCCTACTATATCTCGATCAAGGCCATCAACAACGCAAATTTATCGAGTGTAGGTTATAGTGATGGAATCATTGTCGACTCCGTTGCCCCAGTAGTCAAAATTACCTCTCCCTCCAATGGCTATATATCATATACACAAACAATAACAGTCTCAGGCACAATAGACGATAATCAGGCCACGGTTACGGTAAATGGAATTCAAGCCCAAGTATCGAATGGGACATTTACCGCTTCTGGCATAATCTTAAATGTCGGCCAAAACACAATCACCGCAACTGCGACTGACTTGGCAGGGAATTCTTCGCAAGATTCTATAACTGTAACTTATCAGCCATCGACGACTCTCTTAATTGATATCACCTCACCTATAGATGGCGCAAGGGTAAACACCTCTACAATAACCGTCTCTGGCACAATAAGCGATAATGCCGCTCAAGTAACAGTAAACGGGATATCTACTTCAGTATCAAATTATACCTTCACCGCCTCTGAAATCCCCTTAACAGAAGGCACAAACGTAATCACCGCAAGGGCAACCAAGGATACTCAAACAGTAGAAGACAAAATAAACGTCATTTTAGACCAAGACCCCCCAAGCATAAGTATCTTCATCCCAGATAAAGACTCAACCACCAGAAGCAACATAGTCTATGGCAGAGTCTCAGATGATACTTTAGAGGTAACTGTAAATGGCATTCAAGCCGAGATAATCGAAAACTCAAGGTTCATCGCAAGACCTACTTTACAAGAAGGCCCAAATACAATCACGGTTGAGGCAACTGACATAGCAGGCAATATAAGTCAATCCTCAATAAACATTACCTATAATACAACCGTACCTAAAGTAGTTATAACATCACCCTTGGATAATTCAGAGATAGATATCTCCCCAATTAAAGTAGAAGGCACAACTACATCTGACCTTCAATTTATCATAGTCAATAGCTCAACCGCTATAATAGATAACACTAACTTTATCGCAGAAGGCATAACATTAGACTCAATAAAGACAGTTATAACCGCCTCTGGCTATGATGAAAATAACAATATCTTCTCTGATTCAATCGTTATCAACTCACCCAACCTTGCCCACTATGAACTACAAAAAGTCTCAGGCGATACAGAAGAATCCGACCCAAATAGGCCACAAGCAGGTCAAGAGCATACATTGAAAGTAAAGCTTGAAAAGAACTATTCCCTAGCGCCAGGGGAGGGGGTCCAATTCAAAGTCATAGAAGGAAATGGCGCATTATCTAATCCTTATTCCTTTACAGATATAAACGGAGAGGCACAAGTAACCCTAACTTTAGATACAAACTCTGACATAACCAATCAAGTGGAAACTTACCCCACAAATAACCCCTTGGTTAAGATAACCTTCTACGTAGACACAAAGCCATCAGCTCCAGCCATCCTAACCAAAATAACAGACGAAAATATTACCCCTGTTCCAGGGGCTACAATAGACCTAATCGTAAAACTAACTGACCAATATAATAACCCAATTCAAGATGAACAAATAAATTTCCAAGTAATCTCTGGAGATGGCACTCTCTCATCACCAACCTCAACTACCAACTACTACGGCGAGGCAAAGGTAAACCTAACTTGTCCAAATGTAGGTTTAGTCCTAACAAAAATTCAAGCCTCCTCCAATACTAACCCTTCTGTAACCGCAACATTTAATATCACAACCTCAGTACCCTTGGCTATTACTGTGGATGACATAATAAACAAAGTAAACTCAAACGACTCAAAGATACAAGACATAAAAGCAGATATAACCGTAACCTCCAACGCCCCCTTCTTACCACCCACTATGCAGCTTAAGATATGGCAGAAGGGTGAGAAACAGAAGGTAGAGGAGATATATCCTGAGTCTAAGGTTTATATCCGACCAGCGCCCATTGCTTCGGGAGAATTTATATCTATGGGAAAAGAAATCGTTACTTACGACGCCATCACACAGACTTATATTCTAAAGTTAAAAAGAGTAGGACAAATGGAAGAATATCCTTACGAATTAAACTACGTAGATTATAATAAAGGTATAATTTATAAAGTCGAACATATAATGAAAAACGGAGATTATGAATTTAGATTTATAAGAGAAGCGTCTAATTTCATTCAACTTAATGACGCATGGATATTTCAGAAGATTGTCGAGATAACTTACGATGGCCAAAGCAAAGAAAGATATAGGACCGAAAGCATATACACTAATATTCAAGTGAATACAGGTATTCCTGATAGCTAATTTCAATAAATGTAGGAGGTAATATGAAAAGGTCTTTAATTTTTAGATATATCATCTGGGGTGCTATATTTGGTTTTTTGGCAGGATATTTTATGACGAGATTAAGCGAAGTTTATTTATATAGCAATGTATTTGGTGGTCCTTATTCGGGGCCTAATGCCATAACTAATTATGATAAAACACACGCACATTTTGTGAAGGTTGTTATAAATTTTGCACAGTTTATCATATTGGGAGTATTTTTAGGCCTAGCCAATGGAATATCCAATAAGTCTGTTAGTAAAACTATTTATTCCGTTCTTGGCGGCGTAACGGCGGCTTTATTATGTTTTATATATTATGCAAAAAAAGAATCTTTATTCGGCTCTAATACCATAGGTACTTATGCGTTTATTTTTATACCTAGATATTTATATTTTTATGCAGCATCAATAATCATATTTTGTAGATTGACAAAATTGAAAATTGATGAAATGTGGATTTCATTATTTTGGTCTATTATTTTTACAATTCCATGGATGCTAGTGGGAATTTTTGCAGCCATTTCAACCTTCGCTATAAGTTTCTCAGGATATGATCCCCATAATTTCTTTTGGAGAAAATCTGACATTCCTTATTATGTTTATTATATGATAGCTGGTATTTTTGTAATTATTGGAATAAATGTGGCGGAGTGGAAGAAAAAATTAAACATATCGGATTAATATGAAAAAATACTGGATATTTTTGTTAACAGTTATTTTTATTAATCTGTTAGTACCTTTTGGTCTACCAGAGGATAAATATGTCCCTAACCCCATTATCTTTGTTCATGGGTTTGGTCCTGGCAACTGGGGGAGTTGGGGAACAGTACGAGGCCAACTTATGCAATATTTTGTTGATAAAGATGGAAATTTAAAATATCCTTACGAAAAGCCCAAATATGGCTATGGCGCTGGCGGAACTGAATACTTTCCATATCTTAATTTTCCCGGAAATGAATCCATTCCTACAATAAGCGGTGGTTATTTGGGTCCTGCTGTAATCAATGGTTTATCATCTATTCCAGATTGTAATTCCAGCGAGAAAAAAGTAATTATAATAACCCACAGTTTCGGAGGATTAGCAACTAAATCTTTGCTTAAAAGGAGTACAAACTGGCAAGACCATATATCTAAGATAATATTTGTTGATACGCCACATAAAGGCTCTCCATACGCAAGTATGCTTTGGGTATTAAAAGAGGTAACCGATAATAAATTGCCACCTCTTATTAAAAATAATCTATTCCATTCGACCCCGTCTGGAACATTAAAGAGTTCCCTTGGTTTAATAGATAAAGAGAATATAGCCCGCTGGCATCTTGCGAATCAATTGGCGGCTGAGAAGGACGCTATAGATGATGATTTATTTATACTTAATATTTCCTGGCCCGTTTGTTTTAATATTGACGCACGAGGTAAAGCAATCGAAGAGTTAAGGCTTCCTAACGATGTAAGTTATTATAAATTATTCGAGGCTGAATATGATAATGTAGAAGTAACAGAACCTGTATCGGAGAAGAGCGAAGGGTCAACAACATTTCTTGCACACGAGAATGACTATTTAACAATGCCAGACCCAAGTAAAACAAAAACTTTTATAATTTCGGCTCAACAAGATAATTCTGAAAACGATAGAGAGGAGGAACTAATTAAAAAATACGAAACTAAATATATACCAAGTTTAACTTTTCCTTCGGGAGAATCTTTAGATGATGTTAAAAATTCAGGTGATGGTATAGTTAGTTTATTTAGTCAAAGAAATGGCAGCAACAATGCCGATTTTAATATTACCGCTTTTCATACTAAAGCAACTGAGATTGTTGTAGATGAAATCCTCCAAGCCATCGAAGATAAGCCGGTAATAGAATCCGTCCGGGCTGTGCCGGTAGACTGGAATAAGCCAAATAAACAGTCTTACAGTCCTTCGTCTTACGAGGAGTACTACCTTATCTTCAAGGTCAAAGACTACCTTTTAGCTGATATCGAGATAGAGTCTCTGACTATAGATACTTACCTAAGTGTTGATTTATCGATGTTTGAAGTCGATGGTAAATATAAACCCTATAATTATAGGCGCGATGAAAAAGCATTCTTAAAAGAAAGGGACGATACAAGCGCCACCTTTAAAAATATCAAGGGTGAAGAGGAATACCTTAAGGATTTAAAGCCGGGCGAATTTTGGGTTAAAGCCACCATTCCAGCAAATGCTACTCAAGTAAAGCTTAGGATAAGGAATCCCGCCGCTGAGTACGATGCCGAAAGTTTCACCGCTGAAAGGACATTTTATATTAAAAGGCCAAGGATTGCCAATATAGATTGGGGCCCTTACTGGTCAGCTGTACCTGGCATTCTCGCTTTTATAGATGTTCCGCCATATGACTACAGCCCCTTGTACGATGGAAAAGGAAATATTATCGTTCTTCACTATTATCCAAGCTCTGCCTCTCGCTATTTAGACCTTTCCTTTAGTATAAAAGATAGTCCTTATTCTGAGGTAAGGTGCAATGCTTGGTTATACAATGCTAATTTTGAGACAGTCTGGAAGAAATTCTGCACCGATAAAGGAGTACCCCCCTTATCTGGTTCACCATATTCTGGCGTTGTAAACGATATTCCCAGATGGCATGGAGATAAAGAAGGTGGTGGGTATATTGAAGGTTATGATGTTTTCAATACAGATTACGAACACGCCCCGGGGCGCTCTAACACATATCGGCTTAAAGTAACAGTTGAAACCACAAACGACGATCCTAAAGATGATATCTTACCCCTACTGGGCTTAAGCCTCTATGGTGATTATAGAGGCACCATCCTCTGCGCTGACCCCACATTTATCCAGGCTTCAAGGAGAGAGGGTGTTAGTTGGTGATGCGCTTTAAATCCTTTCTTATATTTTTTTCAATTCCTACATTTATTCTCTTATATGCTGCTAATCTTTACGCCGCTCAATCCTTAACAGCCAAAATAGAAATCCCTTACGCTGATTCTTTAGTCCGAGGCGATGTGCCAGTCTTTGGTAAAGCCTATGGAAAGGACTTCAAGGAGTTCATCTTAGACTACGGTGACGGCAAAAACCCAAAAGAGTGGATTTTGATAAATAAGTCTAATGCTCCACAGAAGGTATATAAGTCATCCGTTGGATTGGATATGATATCCTTCGGTAAAACTATAGATGGAAATTTAGGCACCTGGAAGACGGGCTTGGATGAATATAGATATGGGGAGCATCCTGTAAATCTATCAGGCAGTTACACCTTAAGATTAAGAGTATTCGATAATAAAGGCAACACAGCAGAAGACAAAATCACAGTTGAGGTGGGTCGTATAATCTTAAATTCAATCGGCGGAAAAATCCAAAGCCAGGATGGATTTGCTACCGTAGAGGTAAAGGAACATTCCCTTTATACTTCAGCTATATTAGCTTCTATAGAATCCCTCGATAAAAACCCCTTTCCTCAAGAAAACCTTACTTTAGCAAGCAAGGTCTACGAGTTAAGAGAGCCGGGCGAAAAATTCACTCAGCCAGTTACTTTAAAGATAAAATTCGACACAAATATAGACCCAAATACTTTAAGTATCTACTCTTATGATATTAAGAAGAAAAAATGGCAGCCTTTAAATACCAAATTCATCGAAAGCGAAAACGTACTTTCTGCCCAAATAACTCGAACCCCTCTTAAATTCGCTTTATATGCTGTATTTTCATCTAATGAAAAAACTGAAGAGATGTCTCTTCGGCAGCAAGCGGTAACTAAAAAACCAAAAGATGAAATTTTATTTCAGTATAATACCTTTGAAGAGGATATAGAAGACTGGCATACAAAATATCCCGAAGTGGGCACAAGATTATCCTTGGCTAAAAAAGAAGATAACACAAATTGTCTAAAACTTACAAATCCAGCTTCCCCAAGCAACTTTTCCGCCTCAATAGTAAATACGCCATTTAGTGCTAAGGAATACCCCTTTATCAAATTCGATTATAAGATTCCCAATGACCTAAAGATAAACTTCCAGGTCAAAACCGGCAACAAATGGTACGATATAGTCTTTACTGACGATGAGAAGATATACTGGGATGTAAATATGGACAAAATAGGCAAAATAGAAGATATTGCTGTAGATGGTAATTGGCATACCGCCTATCTTAACCTTTATGAAATGCTTAAGGATAAAACCAATGACTTTATAATTCAGGAGCTAACAATATCTGACTGGGACGTAACAGGCTTTATGAAGTTGGAATTAGGGCATAACAAAAAAGAACTAACTTATTATATCGATAACTTCATAATCGCCCCTTCCGCATCAGACTCGACGGTAAAAGGGTGGAAGGCATTCGATAAAAAGGACTTCGATAAAAGTAAAAGATACGCCCAAGCTGCAATAGATATATATCAAGATATAAAAGACAACCCAAATATCTTAAATGACGTCGCAACTTGCCATTTTATAATAGCCGATATATTAAGAATAGAAGGAAAAATAGACGAAGCTAAAGCGAAATATCATTACATCGCCCAAAATTACCCTCAATCTAAATGTTGGGACCTAAGGGGCTGGTTTTGGAATGTCGCTGACGTAGCGAAGGATAGAATATTTACCTTGGAAACTGGTTATGACTTCGGCGGTTATACCTCAGAATATTTAACCAACAAAGTATGGGAGGGACTGGATAAAAAGGACTACCGCCAAGTCGAAGTCTATGCCCAAAAATGTATCTTGCTTTATCAGGAACAAGCTAAATCTCAACAGAATTCTTTAAAGGATTTTGCAGCCGATTCATTTATCCCTTACTTCTGGGCTTTAAATAACGTTGGAACCTGTTACTTCATCTTAGGCGAGGCCCACTTAGCTCAAAAAAGATATGAAGATGCAAAGGGGATGTATCAAGAGGTGATAGACAATTACTCTTATGCCCGTTGCTGGGATCCTCGCGGTTGGTTCTGGAAAGTCGCTGAGGATGCAAAACAGAGGCTAAAGAAGATCAGATGAAAAAATGTTCCTTGATGTTTTTGATTATGTTAGGCATCTGGTCTTTATTAATCAGCCATTTTAATCCATATCTTTTAAGATATATTTCTTTCCAAAGTAACTTAATAGCCAAGGATTCGATAATCGGATTTGTTTTGCTCATCGATTTATTTTGGCTCTATGGGCTGTATCATATAATAGTCAGTCTATTTTCAAGAATTTTTATAAAAAGATATACGCCACCTATAAACTTGACTAATACAACTCCTAAAGTTGCATTACTTTATCTTTCAATGAACGACTTCAAGGAAGAAGCAGCTCTATCCTGCATAAATCAAGATTACCCTAACTTCGATGTCTTTGTTTTGGATGATTCAACGGATGAGGTAGTGAAAACAAAGATCGATAAATTTATTGAGGGCCTGTCTAAGAAACTTCTGATTTTTCGCCGCCCAGATAGAAAAGCCTACAAGGCAGGCAATCTAAATTACGCCCTAAACAAAATTTATAAGAATTACGAATATTTTGTTGTTTGCGATGCAGATGGGATATTGCCAAGGGATTTTTTAGAGAAGCTGATGCCTTATTTTTCTTTGGATGAATCGGTAGGTTTCGTGCAGGCAAATCAGCGCTCAAACCCAAAACAGACTTCTGTATTTGCAAAGAACTTTTCATTCATTACAGATATCCATTGGAAATATTATGTCCCAGCAAGAGAGAAATTCGGCTTTTTGATGTTCTACGGACATGGCGCTGTAATAAAAACATCCGTTTGGAAAGAAGCAGGTGGCTTCCCTGAAACCGTAACTGAGGACTTAGCCTTTTCATCAATTATAAGAGAAAAGGGCTATAAAGGTATATTCGTGCCGGATGTTATATGCTACGAAGATTTTCCGGAAAATTACCCCCGCTTTAGAAGGAGAAACGAGCGCTGGATAAAAGGGACAACAGAATATCTCTTAAGATGGTATCCGAGGCTTCTTTTTTCTAAAGATGTAAGCTGGCCTGAAAAATTAGATATTTTGCTTGCCTCAGGCAATCTTTTGTTGGCCTTTCCTTTTTTAATCTATCTATTTATCGTCGGTATAACTTTACCATTTAGTTTAAGCTACTTTGATTTGCATATTCCACTATCTATGAAGATCTTCCCAAGTATAAGATTCTACTCCTCTTGGGAATGGGATTTCTATCTTGCTATGATAATAGCGGCGACAGCTCAACTTCTGCCGATATCTTTTGAATTTATAAAGACTCCCCTTAAGATGTTTCGATATCTTGCCAATTTTACATTCATATCTCTTTCAACCGTGTTGGCTTCATTTTACAATATCTTATCTTATTTAATTACAGGGACAAGTTTCTTTCCAGTTACTGGCTCGAAGGGTTTACAGTTAGAACCGAATATTATATTCTTTACGGAAGTAACTGCAAGTTTAATTTTAGGTTACATAGCCATATATACTACCAATATTTGGCTTTTAACTATAGCATTGGCTTTAGGGTTAGACCCATTGTTTTATAAATTTAAATGGCAGAATGCAATCTTATATGGTTTAACTTATATGCCATTTATTGCTAATATTCTTATAATAGTAACAATAGGATTTTATGTGTTATAGCAATGTTAATCACATCTTTATCGAAGGGAGGATGGCTAAGATATGTAAAAATAGTAATTCTTAATCCCAATCGGAAATTATTTTTTTAAAAGAAAATTTACGTATTCATCGTCCACTATTTAGAAAGGAGAGTTAGAAAAATGAAATTCAAAAGTTGTGTTCTGATAAGTACCTTGTTTTTTCTTATGTTCGGTCTTTACTCTTATGCTCAAGATGAGCCCACCATCCTAGAACTCCACCAAGCAGCCATAAGATACGCTGAGGTAAGCCCAAATAAGATAACCAACTGGAGAAGACAAGCCGCCTTAAAAGCCCTCCTCCCCCAAGTATCAGTTGGATACGACAGAGACATAGACCGTACAATCTCAGCCTATAATTACGGGGGAAAGACCACCTATACATTAGGCCCTGATGATGAAAGCTATGGCTTCGACTTCTCAGTAAAATGGGACTTAGGCGACTTAATTTATAACGAGACACAAACCTCAATCGATTCCCGCTCTAAACTCATGGTCCAACTCCGAAATGATGTATTAGAGAAACTAAACCAGGCCTATTTCGAAAGAAAGCGCCTTAAAACCGAACTTTTAAAATACCAAGACAAAACAAGCCCCGCCTACGTGGAAAGACAACTTAAAATCGAAGAACTCACCGCCCAAATAGATGCCTTGACAGGAGGATATTTAAGTAGGAAAATAGGGGGAAACTAAGAAGCGGTAAGAATGAAAAAAATTATCTACGTTGTCTTGGATGGGTTGGGGGATAGGCCGTGCAAAGAATTTGACGGCAAAACACCGCTTGAGGCGGCGGAGAAACCGAATATGAATTCGCTGCTTAAAAAAGCCAAGACAGGAGTGGTCTATACAGTTGGGAAAGGAATCGCTCCTGAATCTGATGTGGCTGTGATTTCTATTTTAGGTTACGATGCGCACAAATATTATACTGGAAGGGGACCGCTTGAATCTTACGCTGAGGGTTTGGAAGTAAACGATGGCGATTTGGCGTTTCGGGTCAATTTTGCCACGATAGGTGAAAACAACGAAATAATAGACAGAAGAGTGGGGAGAAACTTAACGACCGAAGAAGCAACCCAACTTGCGAAAGAAATAAATGAGAAGGTAAAACTTACATCATATCCTGTAACGTTTAAATTTAAAAACACAATCGGACATAGAGGCATATTAGTTATATATAGGAAGGACGGAAAAAAATTAAAGGCGGAGATTACCAATACCGATCCTGCTTATGATAAGCACGGTGTATTTGGCGTCGCCAAGGCGAAATTCGAAAATTTCGTTTTAGATTCTAAGCCAACTGCTGATTTTGAAAATGATGAAGAAACGATCGCGGCTGCAAAATTGATAAATGAATTCACAAAGAAATCAATTGAAGTCTTAAACGCATCCGAGATTAATAAAAAACGAATCAGTGAAGGAAAATTGCCGGGAAATCTCATCCTTTCGCGCGACGCAGGCGATAAGTTACCGAAATTTCCACCTATATATAAGGAATATGGAATTAAATTCGGCTGTTTCGTTGAGATGCCGGTTGAAAAGGGAATTGCAATCTTAACCGGTATGGATATCGTTAAGCTTCCGCTTCCAACAGGCAATTTAAAAGATGATTATACGCTTCGCGCAAAGAAAGTATTTGATGTAATAAATAATTACGATGGCTTGTACATTCATATAAAGGGTCCGGATGAACCGGCGCACGATGGAAATGCTTTGAAGAAGAAGGAATCCATCGAAGCGATTGATAAATTTTTCTTCTCAGAATTATTAAGGCAAGTGGATTTAGAAAAAAATATCATTACAATTACATCAGACCATTCAACCCCTTGCACATTGAAAGCGCATTCGGATGATCCGGTGCCGCTTTTAATCGCATCTGAAGGCGTAATTTCCGACGGGACAGCCGATTTTTCAGAAAAATTTTGCGTTAAAGGAAATTTGGGCGAATTGGAGGGCAAGGATTTGATGCCGCTATTCATAAAATTCGCAAAGTAGAAATTTTTTTAGAAAATTTGTAAAAAATGCTTGACAAAGTTATAATTTGTGTTAAACTCAAATCAAGAAAAAATAATTGAGTCTTAAAATGATTGGGAAAGGAGGGAAAAGATGGGGCAAGTACAAGTATTATTAGATCCAATGACTGCTATACTTTCCAGGGTTTGGAGTTTCTTGCCGCTCTTGGTTGGCGCGATACTAGTATTAATCATAGGTTGGATAATCGCCAAATTACTCCAAAGGGTTGTAGTCCAACTCCTAAAGATTACCCGCTTGGACGTCCTCTCTGAGAAGGCCGGTATAGCAAGCATCTTGGCGAAAGGCGAAATCAAATACACCTTATCTGAACTCATCGGTGTAATAATTTATTGGCTATTGATATTGGTGGTTGTAATCGCAACATTAGATACGTTGAATCTGAGGGTTGCAGCGGAATTATTGGATAAAGTTGTTCTATACGTTCCCAATGTCATAGCCGGCATATTCATCTTGGTGTTGGGTATGTTCTTTGCGGCCTTACTTGGTTCTGTTGTGAGGACGACGGCATCGAACGCTGGGATAACGTATGCGAGGAATTTGGGTCAGATAACGCAGGTCGCTGTCGTTGTCTTTACTGTGTTAATTACTTTGAGCCAACTCGGGGTTAGGACAGTAATATTAGACCAAGCGATATTGCTTTTGTTAGCGTCGTCGGGATTGGGTTTGGCGCTTGCGTTTGGGCTTGGCTCTAAAGATATTGCCGGCAAGATGATGTCAGAGCTGGTCGATAAATGGAAGAAGAAATAAGGAGGAAGGCGTAGTAAAAATTGAATAGTTTTGGCGATGTTTCTTAGGAAGGGACTTCAAGAAAAAGGGGGAAGTCCCTTCTTTTTTTGTCTTAAAAATATAAAATCATGGCACATATTGTGAGGAAGAAGAGAAAGCAACACAAGAGAGTGGGGTTGACCTACGACCTAAGGGATGAGTATGTTTTCAAAAAAGGTGACCCCGAAGATGCGAATGCCGAATTCGACCATCGAGAGACGATAGAAGTAATAGAAGAGGCGATAAAGTCGGCTGGGCATAAGGTCGTTAAAATCGGAAATGTTAATAATCTACTTTGCCGATTAAAAAATTTAAAAGTTGATATCGTATTTAATATATCGGAAGGTCTTTTTGGCCGCAATCGCGAATCGCAAGTGCCCATTATCCTGGAGATGATGGGAATTCCTTTTGTCGGCGGTGATGGTTTAACTTTAGGGCTTACTTTAGATAAGGTTATGACAAAGAAGATCTTGATTTCGGAGGGAATTCCCACGCCAGAATTTTTTGAAATATCGAATTTAAAGAGCATAAACGGGGTAGGCATAGGTTTTCCGCTGATCGTAAAACCCAGATACGAAGGCTCGAGTAAAGGCATAAGCGACAGTTCCGTTGCAAACGACGTCCGCCATTTAAGGCGACAGGCGGATTGGGTCATCAGGACTTATAAACAACCGGCTTTGATTGAGAAATTCATAACCGGTTCTGAATTTACCGTTCCCATTATTGGCAACGAGAAGCCAGAGGTTTTGCCAGTGGTTCAAATCAGGATAGATGGAAAATTGTATTTAGGGGACTTATGTTATACATTTTCAAGAATAAGGTCGGATACGCTTGATTATGTTTGTCCAGCTAAAATTTCCAAGTCACTTGACAGAAAGATAAAGGAGGTGGCTCTTAAAGCTTATCAGGCGGTTGAGTGTCGGGACCTTGGCAGGGTCGACATAAGGTTAGATAAGAGGGGCAATCCCTATGTATTGGAGATAAATCCGCTTCCTTCGCTTTCAACGGCGGATGTATTTATGACGGTTTCGGAATATTTAGGGATTTCTTACGACAGGATGATAAACAAGATATTAAATTACGCCTTAAAAAGGTATGGGATGAACTAAAACATGGGACTAAAAGTAGCGCTTACCTATAATTTAAAGAGGGAAATAAAGAATAGCGATTTGCCGGATGATTATTATTCGGAATTTGACAGCGAGGAGACAATAAAAACGATTGCAGATGCGCTGCGTTCCGGTGGTCATGAAATATATTTAGTCGAGGCGGATAAAGGACTTTTGAATTGGTTCCAGAATAATAAAGTGGATATCGTCTTTAACATAGCAGAGGGGTTACGTGGCGAATCGAGGGAATCCCAGGTGCCTGCGATATTGGATTTTTTGAACATTCCCTATACCGGCTCAGGAGTTTTGGCATTGAGCGTTTCGCTTAATAAGGCATTAACCAAGAAGTTGTTAGAAGAGACCGGCATCCCGACGGCAAAGTATAAATTATTTAAAACGCCAGATGATATTTCGGATGCGGGACTAAAATATCCTTTGATAATCAAGCCAAATAGCGAAGGTTCCGCAAAGGGCATTTCTATTTCAAACGTAGTTCGGAATAGAGAAGAACTCGCACGAGAAGTTGAGCGAGTGTATAGGGTTTATAATCAGGCGATACTGGTCGAGGAATTTATAGAGGGAAAGGAATTGACCGTCGGAATATTAGGAAATGGTTCCCCAACTATGTTGCCTATTCTCGAAATAGACTTTTCAAGCTGTAAATCTTCCGGTGAATATTTCTATACTTGGAAGGTTAAGGAATATGAGAAGGAAGTTGATGAGAGTTTGGGTTTAACTCCGATTTGGCATTGTCCAGCCAGATTGAACGAAGAAGAAAACCGCAAGGTGATAGACGTTGCTTTAAGGGCGCATTCTATCATTGGCTGCGTAGATTTTTCGCGCGTCGATATAAGGTTGAGTAAGGAGGGGACGCCTTACGTCTTGGAAGTAAATCCGTTGCCGGGGTTGGATCCAATAGATTCTAATCTTCCATATATAGCTAAGTGTGCTGGTTTAAGCTATGCAAATTTAATAAATAAAATTTTGGAATTGGCAATAGAACGCCATAAATTAAAAAACCAAGATTTTGCCTTAGAGGAAAGGAGCCTACATTGATAAACGGCACATGCGCATTACTTGAACGCTGGAGCGATGTTTCGGAAAGCGATTGGGAAGATTGGCGTTGGCAGATTCGAAATAGGATAACAAATTACGATGGCTTAAAGGATATAATTCAACTTATGCCGTCGGAAGAGATTGCAGTTAAAAGGACAAAGGGAAGATTGTTGATGGCGATAACTCCTTATTGGGCGTCGCTTATGGATCCGATAAAGCCCACTTGTCCTATAAGAAGGCAAGCTGTCCCCCTGGCGGATGAATTCAACATCTCTCCTTATGATATGGAAGACCCCTGTGGAGAGGATAAGGATTCGCCCGTACCCGGATTAGTGCATAGGTATCCGGATAGGGTTTTGCTTTTGGTTACCGAGAAATGTGCGGTGTATTGCCGGCATTGTACTCGCCGAAGGCTCGTCGGTTCTGAAGCGCATCTTCCCTCACCGGGAAATTTAGATTTAGCGTATGAGTATATTAAGTCGAACCGCAGGATTAGAGACGTGTTAATATCCGGCGGAGACCCGTTGATGTTGCCGGATGAGACGATAGATGAGATACTGAAAAATTTAAGGGCTATACCGCACGTTGAACTACTGCGCATAGGGACGAGGATGCCGGTTACTACTCCGATGAGGATTACTGAAAATCTTTTGTCTATTTTTAAAAAGCATTCGCCGATATGGAGTTCCCTGCATTTCAATCATCCGAAGGAAATTACCAAACGCGTCAAAAAGGCGTGCGACATGCTTACCGATTCAGGGATTCCCTTAGGCAGTCAGACGGTTTTATTAAGGGGAATAAACGACAGGCCGTATACTATAAAGAGGTTGATGCACGAACTATTGAAGGTACGCGTTCGGCCATATTATATTTATCAATGCGACCCCGCCAAAGGCATAAGCCATTTTAGAACTTCGGTTGCAGTTGGCATAAATATCATGGAGAGACTGCGCGGTCATACGACGGGTTACGCCGTTCCTTCCTACGTTGTAGATGCTCCTGGCGGAGGGGGGAAAATTCCAGTCGCTCCTAATTATGTAATTTCGCAGGCGAAAGGCGTATTTACTTTGAGAAATTACGCCGGCAAAATATTTACCTACCATGAGCCGACTGAAGAGGCAGAGATAAAACGCATTGTGCCTCAGCAAGAGAAAAAAGTAGAAAAGCCAGCCGAAGCCAAGACCGCTGCGTAATTACGCAGCGTAATTTCTCAATAACTCAAGGTAACTTAAGTGAAGATAGCTTTTATCGGTTTACCCGATAGCGGCAAGACCACAGTATTCAATGCATTAACTCGCCAAAATATTCCACTTGAAGAGTATGCATCCATCGATAAACCAAAAGCACATTTAGGCGCAGTCCACGTCCCCGATGCAAGGATAGATGAGCTCGCGTCGGTATTCAAGCCAAATAAGACTACTTATGCGGAGCTTACCTTTGTGGATATTGCGCATCCGCCCATTCAAAAGGAAGGCTCAGCCAGAAAGGATTTTGAACCCTCACCGGTTCGGGAGGCAGATGCCTTCGTTCACGTAGTTCGCGCATTTGAGAATTCGAATGTGCCGCATCCAAAAGGAGAAGTAAATCCTGTGCGCGATATCGCGTTGGTTGAATCTGATTTAATCGTATTAGATTTGGAAGTTGCCCAGCATCGCATTAAGAAAATAGAACTTGAATTTCAAAAAGGTAAAAGGGATGAAGAGAAGGAATATAATGTATTGAAGCGGCTAGTTAAAGAGTTGGAATCCGAAATACCGTTACGAGAGACGGCAATTTCTGAAGAAGAAGGCAAGCTCATTCGCGCTTATCAGTTCTTGAGCCAGAAGCCAACGGCTGTAGTTTTGAATATCTCCGAGGATGAAATCGGAAAGCCCTTGTCGGATAAATTGAAGGCGCTTAGCCAATCGATGGGAATTATCCCATTTTGCGGAAAATTGGAGATGGAGATTTTGGAATTAGATGAATCTGAACGAGCGGAATATTTAAAAGGCATAGGATTAAATGAATTATCGCACGATGTGGTCCTGGATGAAATTTATATGCGATTGAATTTGATATCTTTCTTTACGGTCGTCGGAGGCGAAGTGAAGGCTTGGAGCATAAGGAAGGGGACGAAGGCGATTGAAGCTGCGGGCAAAGTCCATTCCGATATGGAACGAGGTTTTATAAAAGCGGAGATTATAGGGTTCGATGATTTTAAAAGATGTAATTTCTCTTTTCCCGATGCAAAAGCGAAAGGGCTCTTGAGGTTGGAGGCAAAAGATTATATAATAAGGGATGGGGATGTAATTAATTTTAAGTTTAGCGTATGAAAAAACAAATCATTTTTTTAACATTAATTATTCTATCGTTTTCTCTAACCGTTGGCTGTGGGCTGAGGCAGAAGGAAGGGGAAATTGAGAAGGTGGTTTTGGAATTCGACCCCATGTTTAAGGATGTATTGGCGAAAAAGGCAGATTTGGATTTTCAAATCGATTTAATTATGGGCGAATTCAGAAAGAAGCAGGGCGAGATAAATTCGAAGGTTATGGAATTAGAGGAAGAGCTTAAAGTTATAAGAAGGCAGGCTTATTCACAAGTACGCGAGCTTAAAACACAATTAAACCCCGAACGGCAAAGGATAGCATTAAAGTTAAGAGAGTTTAAGGCAAACTTAAAGACCAAAATCGACTTATTAAGGACGCTCAAAGATTCGCTCAAAGAGACTAAAAAACTCGTCGACAAAAATAAAGATTTAGGGCTCTCGCAGGAAGAAGAGGCGAAGTGGGAAAAGAATTTGAATGACATAAGCTCCCAAATCCCTCCCCTCGAAGATGAGATTGCGATACTGAGGCGAGAAATCGATATCTATAGACAGGAATTAAAACTGCTCAAACAATAGGGACGCTTTTCTGATTAGTACTAGAACCGTTCCTATTTTCCTTGCCTTAAAAAAGCCTATTTGGTAAAATCATAGATTGTGCTTTACCCAATTCATAAAGAGGTTCACCTCGAGATATCGCCCTTAGAGGCATATTCTATTCTAAGGAATGGCGGTTTTAGTTTTTTCTTGGATAGCGCCCGAACCCACCCCGTAACAGGTCGATACTCTTTTATCGGCGTCGACCCCTTCTTAATCTTCAGGGCAAAAGGCACCTCAATCGAAATTGAAAGCAAAAGCGGCATAAAAAAGCTCGAAGGAAATCCCTTCCTTGTTTTAAAAGATATTTTGGACAATTACAGAGTATCCTCTGATGAGGGCCTTCCAAATTTTATAGGCGGTGCCGTAGGATATATCGGCTATGATTGCCTACATTTTTTTGAGGAAGTACCGCATAGGGCCCCAGATGACCTATTGCTTCCGGATATTTACTTTATTTTCGTTGACGTTGTAATAGCTTTCGACCATATTGAAAATAAGATAAAGATAATTACCCTCGCTCCGTTTTCTAAAAACAATGGTAAATTTTATGATGAGGCGGTAGATAAAATAGAAAAAGTGCTTGAAAAATTAAAATCTTCCAACAGCTATGAACTTGATAAAATTCGGGTGAACTCGAATTGCAACGGCGAGGTAAAGTCAAATTTTACGAGGCACGAATTCGAGTCCATTGTAAAAAAAGCAAAAGAATATATTAAAGCAGGGGATATCTATCAGGCGAATTTATCGCACAGATTCTGGACTAAGTGCGATGCGCCTGCCTTTGAACTTTATAAGACATTAAGGCAGATAAATCCGTCGCCTTTTGCATGTTTTTTGGATTTCGGCGAGTTAAAGATAGTAAGTTCGTCGCCGGAGAGATTATTAAAGGTCGATAAAAGAAGCGTTGAGACTCGTCCGATAGCGGGCACAAGACCGAGGGGAGGCAATTCCAAAGAGGACCTTGAGAAAACTTTGGAACTCATATTGAGCGACAAAGAAAGGGCCGAACATATTATGCTGGTTGATTTAGAGCGAAACGACTTAGGAAGAGTTTGTGAATATGGGACAGTAAAGGTAAATGAGCTGATGGCTTTAGAGGAATATTCTCATGTGATTCATATTGTATCGAACGTGCAAGGAAGATTAAAAGAGGGGTCCGATAGATTCGATTTAATCCGTGCCGCATTTCCAGGTGGGACGATAACCGGTTGCCCGAAGGTAAGATGCATGGAGATAATCGACGAGTTAGAACCGGTTGCGCGCGGTCCATATACCGGTTCTGTTGGTTATTTAAGTTTTAACGGCGATATGGATTTGAATATCATTATTCGCACGTTTGTAATTAAAGGTCAAGATGCATATGTGCAGGTGGGCGCAGGGATAGTTGCGGATTCTGATCCAACGAAAGAATATTACGAGACGTTTTACAAAGCAGAGGCGCTTTTGAAGGCGCTTAAGATGGTGAGGCAGCCATGTTATATTCAGAGAAGTTAAACGGCGTCTTTGAGACAATGCGCGCCTATAATGGAAAACCATTTATGTTGGATGAACATATAAATAGATTACTTGAGTCGTCTAAGACATCCGGAATTAAGATATCCTTGACATCGGATGAACTTAAGAGGATGGTCAATTCCGCCTTAAAAAGAAAGGGTTATAAGGATGCTTATATAAGGTTTGCGGTCGATGCCGACGAGGATGGAAAGATTAAATTTAATATTATAGTTAAAGAGACGAAAACATACCCAAAGGGATTTTATGTAAATGGGGTTTCGGTTGTTACCGCTGCAACACGGAGGAATCCGGTTGAATCGCAAAATCCCAAGGTAAAATCTTCGTGTTTCCTAAACGGCATATCCGCTAAATTAGAGGGCTTGAGGCATTTTGAATCGATAATGCTTGACTCAAAAGGACTGGTAACCGAAGGAACTATAAGCAATATTTTTATAGTAAAGGGATGTGCGATTTTTACTCCGCCTACATATTTAGGCGTTCTGGACGGAATTACGAGAACCGTTATTTTAAAACTTGCTAAGAAGAAAGGGATTAAAACTTATGAGGTCCCGTTTACGAGACACGAGTTATTTAATGCCGACGAATGTTTTTTAACCAATACATCTATGGAGATTATGCCGGTTGTAAATTGCGACGGAAGAAAAATAGGAAGCGGAAGACCAGGGCCAATTACAAATATGTTAAGGCAGGAATTCAGGAAGATGATAGAAAGGAGATGAATAAATGATAAAGATTAAAAGGGCACTAGTCAGTGTTTCGGATAAAAGTGGAATAGCAGAGTTTGCTAAAGGGCTTAAGAGATTAGGCGTCGAGATTATTTCGACGGGCGGAACTGCAAAACTTTTAAAGAGCAAAGGAATAAAAGTACGTGCGGTTTCGGATGTAACAGGTTGCCCTGAAATTTTAAGCGGTCGAGTTAAGACATTGCATCCAAAGATACACGGGGGCGTCTTAGCGAAGCGCTCTGAGCCTGAACATTTAAAGCAAATTAAGAGGTACAAAATTCCCCTTATTGATTTGGTAGTCGTCAATCTCTATCCTTTTGATAAGACCATCGCGGACGTCAAAGTCAAATTGGAAGATGCGATTGAGATGATAGATATCGGTGGACCTGCTATGCTTCGCTCAGCTGCAAAGAACTTTAAAGATGTGGCTGTCCTATCGAATCCGGATAGATATCAAGAAATTTTAGCAGAGTTGGAGAAAAATGACAGTGCTTTGTCTGATGAGACGTGCGAGTCGCTTTCGGTTGAGGCATTCGGCCATACCGCACAGTACGATGCGACGATTCACGAATTTTTAAAGGGACGTTTGTTGGGTGCGGATAAATTCCCGAACGTCTTACATCTTGTTTTTAAGAAGTTGCAAGGGTTACGCTATGGGGAAAATCCACATCAAGAAGCCGCATTTTACGCCGACTTTACTGCTTTGCCATACGGCTTGTCAACTATGAAGGGGTTACATGGCAAGGAACTTTCGTTTAATAATATATTAGATTTAAATTCGGCGCTACAGATTATGAGAGATTTTGACTCTCCTTGCGCTTGTATAATAAAGCACAATTCTCCGTGCGGAGTGGCCGTATCCGATAAATTACGCAAGGCGTATAAATATGCGTTTGAGTGCGACAGCAAATCTGCGTTTGGCGGAATAGTGGGACTAAATCGAAAAGTAGATTTAAAGACCGCCAAGGAGATATATTCTTCAGGATTTTTAGAATGCATAATCGCGCCGGGATATGAAAAATCAGCGATTAAAATTTTGAAGAGGAGGAAGAATTTAAGGATAATGGAATTTAAGGACTCACTTAAAGGCGGACGAGAAGGCATATATTCTTACGATATAAAAAAGGTTGAAGGTGGGTTGCTTATACAAGAGCCGGACGAGTTAGATATTACGCGTGACGATTTAAGAATTGTAACCAAAATAAAGCCAAAGGATCGCGAGATTAAATCTTTATTATTTGCTTGGAAAGCCGTCAAACATATCAAATCGAATGCTATAGTCGTTGTGAAAGACGAACGCACGATTGGCATCGGCGGCGGACAACCGAGCAGGGTCGAATCGGTTGAAATCGCCATAAAAAAAGCGGGCAAAAAAGTAAAAGGTGCTTGTTTGGCAAGCGATGGATTATTTCCAAAGCCGGATTCGGTAGAGCTGATGGCCAGGGCCAAAATCACGGCTATAATTCAACCAGGCGGCTCAATTCGAGACAAAGAAGTCATTAGGGCGGCGGATAAGGCAGGCATAGTGATGGTTTTTACGGGAGCAAGGCACTTTAAACATTAAAAATATGACATACGAAGAGGCGATAAAATATTTAGATTCATTTGTAGATTATGAAAAGGTTGCGGGCTATAACTATCAGACCACTATGAAGTTAAGCAGGATGGCAGCCCTTTTGGATGGTTTGGGAAATCCCCACCGCAGTTTTAAGTCAATTCATATTGCTGGCACAAAGGGCAAAGGTTCAACCTGCGCATTTATATATTCGATAATGAAAGAGGCCGGCTTTAAGGTCGGGCTTTATACTTCGCCGCATCTTATAGATTTTAAGGAGAGAATTAGGATTTCAACTCCGAAGGATAGAATGATAGACGAGATGGAACTAGTCGCTTTGGTCAAAAGGGTCAAATCATTCATCGATAAATTTACGGAATCCTCAAAGTTTGGCTCGCCGTCTTTTTTTGAAGTTTATACTGCACTGGCATTCTTATTCTTCAGCATTGAAAAGGTAGACCTCGCAATTTTGGAAGTAGGTCTTGGCGGAAGGCTGGATGCGACTAACGTCGTCGAGCCAATCGCAATTGGCATAACGCCGATAAGTTTAGACCACACGGACAAATTGGGTAAGACGTTGGAATCGATAGCAAAAGAGAAATGCGGAATCATAAAGGATAATTCAATAGTTATCTCAGCCGAACAAGAGGGCCCTGTAATAAATTGCATTCGCAAGGTCGCAACCGAAAGAAAAGCAAAATTATATGAGGTTGGGAAAAATATATTTTATGAGCCGATTACTGCAACTCCAGGAGGACAGACGTGTAATGTCCGTGGAATATTTGAAGAACACGCTTTGCTTACCTGTCCGCTTTTAGGGCGGCATCAGATAGCCAATGCCGCTACGGCAATCGGAATTGTAGAGACACTGCGATTCAATAATATTCTCATATCCTCTCGCGATATTGCAAATGGCATAAGGAATGTAAATTGGCCGGGGCGACTTCAGGTTGTCGGAAAGAAGCCGTGGATAATATTAGACGGTGCACAAAACGAGGCCTCAGCGGGAGCTCTTAAAGAAGCGGTGACCTCTATCTTCCCGTACAAAAATTTGATATTGGTATTAGGAATTTCCTCCGATAAAGATATAGAGGGAATTTGTGCGCACTTACTTGCGATCGCATCTACGGTATTCTTTACGCGAGCGAATACCCCTCGAGCAGCATCCCCTCAAGACTTAAGAAAAAGATTTCAAAGTTATAACAAAAAAACTACTGTAACTTCCAACGTGGAAGAGGCGGTTGAATTAGCAAGGCAAGAGGCATCCCCCCAAGATTTAATACTCGTCGCCGGCTCGTTATATGTCGTCGGTGAAGCGTTGCAGAGTTTAAATAAGAAAAAGTTAGAATATGAAAAAACACTTCAGGATTGATTTAGAAGATACGATAGCCGCAATATCTACGCCTATCGGAGAGGGCGCAATCGGAATCGTCCGAATAAGCGGAAGAGACGCCGTAAAAATTGCAGACATAATATTCAGGACCAAAAAAGATAAATTGCCTTCGAGTTTCCGCTCTTTTACGACGCATTACGGATATGTCTACGACGAAGGCAAAATTGTCGACGAGGCCTTATTGACGTTGATGCGCGCACCGAAAAGTTATACGAAGGAGGATATGGTTGAGATAAGTTGCCACAGCGGCATCGTTCCTTTAAGGAAGACATTGGATTCGGTTTTAAAGAACGGTGCGAGGGCAGCAGAGCCGGGGGAATTTACTAAGCGGGCATTTTTAAATGGGCGCATAGACCTAGCACAGGCAGAGGCGGTGCTCGATATCATAAGATCGAAGACCGACGCATCCTTGAAGGTAGCAATTGGACAATTGAAAGGCGAGCTTTCCGTTTGCCTTAATAAGATAAAAGAGGAATTGTTAACGTCCTTAGCTCACATCGAGGCATCGATTGACTTTCCGGACGAAGATTTAGAGATAATTTCAGAAACGAATATAAAAAATAAATTAGAAATTGTAAGGGACGAATTATCGAGATTATTAGAGTCAGCCGATGCCGGGATTATATTAAGGGAAGGCATAGCATGCGTTATATGCGGAAAGCCCAACGTAGGAAAATCGAGTTTGCTCAATGTGCTCTTGAAGAAGGACAGGGCAATAGTTACGCATATTCCCGGCACGACCAGAGATACAATTGAGGAATTCGCGAACATAGATGGCATTCCTTTTAGATTGGTCGATACTGCAGGGATAGCTCCGACAGAAGATATCATCGAGAGAGAAGGGATTTTAAGGAGCCGTGAGTATCTCGAACGCTCTGATTTAGTTCTTTTGGTTATAGACGGCAATGATTATATTACAGACGAAGATAAAATGCTTTTAGCCGATACTTCCGATAGGCCTCGCATTGTCGTGATAAATAAGATAGATTTACCGCAGGTAGTCGATTTAAATGCGTTGGGAAGCACCCCTTTAGTGAGGATCTCAGCAAAGTACGGCGATGGAATCGATGAATTAAAGAAAAAGATGGCTGATATAGTTTGGAGAGGAAAGGTTATAAGTTCCGACGGCGCGGTCATAACTAATTTGAGGCATAAAGATGCCTTAAGATGCGCGTTGAAGTCGGTGGCAAGCGCGATCGAAGCCATTGAAGATGATCTTTCGCCGGAATTAATTGCCATCGAATTAAAGGAAGCATTAGATTCGATCGGCGAGATAATCGGTGAGATTATAACCGACGATTTGTTGGACAAGATATTTTCGCAATTTTGTATAGGAAAATAGGAGGTTAGATTTAATGAATAAGAATAAGATTGTTAAGGCGGTTAAAATGATTTTAGAAGCGATAGGCGAAGACCCAAAACAGAAGGATTTAGCAGCAACTCCAAAAAGGGTTGCCCAGATGTACGAGGAGATTTTTAGCGGCATAAAAGAAGACCCCAAAAAGGCGCTCGAAGTTATTTTTGAAGAAAACCATGATGAGATTGTGTTATTAAAGGGAATTCCTTTATACTCGGTTTGCAAACATCACCTGCTACCGTTTATAGGAAAGGCACACGTTGCTTATATTCCCAGCGGAAATCGCGTCACTGGTTTAAGCAAACTAGGGCGGGTAGTCGATATTTTATCGAAGAGATTACAGGTTCAAGAGACGCTTACGACCCAGATAGCCGAGATAATAATGCAGAAGTTAAAGCCCAAAGGAGTACTGGTTGTTATCGAAGCGGAACACCTATGTTATGATGACACAACGGAGATTTTAACAGATGAAGGATGGAAATTTTTTAAAGAATTAGATAGAAATGATAAGGTAGGACAAGTAGACATCGGTACCAGAGAACTATCATTTATTAAACCTACGAGAATTATTTCATATAGTTATGAAGGAAAAATGATACAAATGAAAAGTTTGTCACTAGATTTATTGGTTACCCCTGACCATAGAGTTTGTTATTCCTCCGAATGGAAATTTTATAATAAAAAAAATAGATGGCAAATAGCACCAGCGTCTTCTCTGACAGGTAAATATATTGTAATTCCACGTGCATGCAGTTGGAAGGGCAAAAATCATAGTATCATTAAAATTGGCAAACATAGAATATCATTTGATAATTTTGCAAGATTATTTGGCATTTGGGTTAGCGAAGGCTGCGTTACTAATGCTGGACGCAGAGAATTTTTTATAGTTTCTCAAAGCCCTAATTCGAAGTATTTTTCGGAAATCGAATATTTATTTAAAAGTCTAAAAATTAAATACATTAAATGCAAGAATGGTCACACTATTCAATTTCGGATTGAAGACAAAGATTTCTATAAGTTTTTTAAACGGTTCGGAAAATCTGAAGAAAAATATATTCCCAAGATTATAAAGGATTCTTCCACTAGGTGCTTAAAATTGTTTTTGGATTGGTATATTAAGGGCGACGGTCATATTAAGAAAAATAAAGCAATACATTTCGTTTCTAAATCAGAGAGATTGATCGATGACTTACAAGAAATATGTGTAAAGTTAGGGATAGGTTGCACAAAACAGAATAATAAGTCTTATTATAGGATGGAAACACATAAAACAAAAAGTGGCGAAAATAAATGGTATTCAAAACTTATGCCGCATAATTTTTCAGTAAAAAATTATAAAGGCAAGGTTTATTGTGTTTCTGTTCCGAAGGGATTAATATTGGTACGGAGGAACGGCAGAATTGCTATTTCAGGAAATTGCATGTCAATGCGCGGCTTAAAAAAGCCGGGGATATTAACAATTACTAGTGCCGTAAGAGGCATATTTCGCGAGAACGAGAAGACCCGTGCTGAGGCGCTTGCGCTCATCAGAACTTAATGGTATAATAAAAAAATTAATATGGATAACTCATTGTTAGTGCTTTTTCAAAAGAAGGTTTTTATCTCCGCATTCCTCGGATGGTTTGTTGCTCAGGCCGTCAAAATTATAATAAATAGCGTAAGAGAGAAAAGATTCGACTTTAAGTGGGTCGTGGGCACGGGTGGGATGCCGAGCTCTCACTCAGCAGGCGTTATGGCGTTGGCGACTGCCGTAGGCATACAGGAGGGTTTCGACTCTACGATTTTTATTGTGATTCTAATCGTTGCGCTGGTTATCGCTTTTGATGCCCAAGGCGTAAGACGGGCGACTGGGAGACAGGCGGAGATTTTAAATAAGATATTAGATGATATCTATTGGCGCAGGAAGATACAGGAGGACCGGTTAAAAGAGCTTATTGGGCATACGCCTTTTGAGGTGATAGTCGGTTCGATAGTCGGCATAGTTATTGCTATACTGGTTATGAGTTAGGAGGAAAAACTAAATTGATGAAAAAGATAATTTTTTGGTCTATTGGTATAGTTTGCGTTCTTATTATAATTATATTGGTTGCCCCCTTTTTTAAAACTACATTTTGCTCTAAAACAGGGACGATTTATAGAAGCGCAAAGGCGTTTGAAAAAGCCGGCAAACTCGATGAAGCGATAAAAGAATATGAGGAGCTTGTTGCTGAGCACCCGCAGAGCAAGAAAGCCGCACAGTCTTATATTTTATTAGCTTCTCTTTATGAAAGGCAGGGAAAATTAGTAGAAGCCAGGGAGGCGTATAAAAAAGCTATTCAAGAATACCCGAATTTAGATATCGCCAGTACTTCGAAAGCGAAAATAGAAGATTTAAGTATAAGGATACTCTTTTCACCTGCGATTGATAGCATGAGCAAAATATATGAGGTACAGCAAGGCGATACGCTTGGTAAGATTGCAAAGGTTTTTGGCGAAACCGTCGAACTATTAAAGGTATCAAATGATTTGGACGGCGATTTAATAAGGCAGGGCATGCATCTTAAAGTAGTAACAGCAAAATTCAGCGTTGTTGTTGACAAATCTCAAAATGTTCTTTTCCTCAAACAAGATGAAGAGATCCTGAAGATATACAGAGTTTCAACCGGCGAAAATAATTCAACCCCCGCAGGGACTTTTAAAATCGTCAACAAATTAGTCAATCCTGTTTGGTATTCTGCGGGTGCGGTTGTCCCTCCGGGTAGTCCTGAAAATATTTTGGGCTCGCGTTGGTTGGGAATTTCTAAGCCTGGCTATGGAATACACGGCACGACCGACCCTTCTTCTATCGGAAAGCAGGTCACCGCTGGCTGCGTGAGGATGTTGAATTTAGATGCTGAAGAACTTTATACGATTTTGCCAGAGGGAACGGAAGTTACGATAGTGGATTAAAAATTCCAAATATGAACGGAAGCGGTTTAGATTTTGAAAAGCCCATCCTCGAATTAGAGCGTAAGATAGAGGAATTAAAGAAATTCACTTCCTCCGAAAAGATAGACCTCTCATCGGAAATTAAAAAATTAGAGGATAAGCTAGAGAAGGTAAAAAAAGAGGTCTTCGAAAGCCTCACGCCTTGGCAGAGGGTCCAAATAGCCCGCCATCCTAAACGGCCTTATACCTTAGATTATACAAGTTTAATAATGACTGATTTTGTGGAGCTTCACGGCGACAGGGCTTTTGCCGACGACAAGGCTATTATTTGTGGATTTGGGAAGGTTGATGGCGAAAAAGTCATCGTAATAGGACATCAGAAAGGACGCGATACAAAAGAGAATTTAATGCGAAATTTCGGCTCCGCACATCCCGAAGGGTATAGGAAGGCGATGAGGATAATGAAATTGGGTGAGAAATTCGGGCGCCCAATAATTATATTTATAGATACGCCTGGCGCTTATCCAGGCATCGGTGCTGAAGAGAGAGGGCAGGCGGAGGCGATCGCCTATAATTTGATGGAGATGTCGAAATTGAAGGTGCCAATAATAATTTTTATAATAGGGGAAGGCGGCTCCGGTGGAGCGCTGGGCATCGGCGTCGGCGATAAGATCTGCGTTTTGGAAAACGCATATTATTCGGTGATCTCTCCGGAGGGTTGTGCAGCGATTCTATGGAAGGATAGGACGAAGGCGCCTGATGCTGCAAAAGCATTAAAACTCACTGCGCAGGATCTATTGAACTTAGGTTTGATAGACGAAATTATAGAAGAGCCGTTGGGCGGCGCCCATCGAAACCCCCAGATGACCGCGCAGGCAATTAAGGCGCGTATAAAAAAATATATGAAGGAACTTTCTGCGCTTACCCCCGAGAACTTAATTGAAGCGAGGTACGAAAAATATAGAAAGATGGGAGTGTTTAGCACGGAATGAGCGGCTCTGCCTTTGAAATTCCGACCGACCCAAAATATATAAGGCAAGCATCCGCTAAAGTCCTCGATTCCTTAAAGGGCCTTGATGTAGACGAAGGCACATTATTCGACGTGAGACTTTCTGTAGAAGAAGCCATTATCAATGCGATCAAATACGGGAATAAGTTTAATAAGGACTTGCCGGTCTCAATAAAATATTCACTTGAAGGTGATAAACTCGAGGTGACAGTCCGAGATAGAGGCAAAGGTTTTAGTCATACGAGCTTTCCCGATCCTACCTCAAATAACAATATTTTAAAACAGGGCGGAAGGGGATTATTTTTAATTCGGACTCTTATGGACGAGGTCAAATTTAGCGATAGCGGAAACGAGATAAAAATGGTAAAATTTTTAAAGGGAGGAAAAGGCCATGGTTGTAAAGGATAGGATGGTCGGTGAGGTGGTTGTATTGTCCGTCGATGGGGAGATAAATTTCAATTCATCGCCAGATTTTAGAAAAGCCTTCTTAAAGGTGCTCGACTCCAAAGCGAAGAAGGTGGTCATAAATTTATCCAACGTGGCTTATGTGGACTCATCGGGCCTTGCAACGTTGGTCGAAGCGCTCCAAAAGATAAAGGGAGCAGGCGGAAAGCTGAAGTTGACAAACCTTTCGGCTAAGGTAAAGAGCCTCTTCGAAATAACTAAACTTGAAAAGCTCTTCGAAATATTTTCAACCGAAGGGGAAGCGCTGAAGACATTCGCATAAATTTATTAGGGATGGTATATGAATATACTTGAAACTATAGGCAGAATTACTTTAAAGACCGGCGTTGCCATCTGGGATGTGATGGCGCTATTTTTTAAGACGTTATATTGGCTGTTCTTTGCGCCCTTCAAAGGGAAATTCATCGGAAGGCGATATATATTCGAGCAGATGGTCTTTGCCGGTGTCCAGTCGATTTCGATAGTGTTCTTCGTTGCGTTATTTATAGGGATCGTATTGGCTATGCAAGGCGCATATCAATTGGATAAACTCGGAGCTGTCAGATATGTCGCTAGTCTCATAAGCGTTTCGGCTTGCAGGGAAATAGGCCCTGTTTTAATCGCGTTGGTTATTGCAGGAAGAGTAGGTGCCGCTATAGCTGCCGAGTTGGGGACGATGAAAGTCACAGAGCAGATAGAGGCGCTCGAGACGATGGCTTTAAATCCTATAAGATTTTTAGTAGTCCCGAGATTTTTGGCGCTTCTGGTTATGCTCCCTGTCCTAACGGTGATGGGCGATGTAATTGCTATGTTCGGGGGATATCTCGTCGGAGTTTATAATCTTGGCGTGAGTCCCGGCCTTTACATAGATACTACCTTTCAATTCCTCGAGATGAAAGATGTGATGACGGGATTATTCAAGAGCTTTGTCTTTGCGATGATAATTGCGATGATAAGTTGCTATCAAGGCCTTAATACTTCAGGTGGCGCGGAAGGAGTCGGACGCTCAACCACTTTGAGCGTTGTTACGAGTTTTATTTTGATTATTTTGGCGGATTGCGTTTTAACCGGTATATTTTATTTTTCTAACGTATAGAAGATGGCTGAAAATAACATCGTAATAAGAATAGAAAATCTCGTGAGGGAATTCGAGGGTCGCCGAGTTTTGGATGGGATAAATCTTGATGTTTATAAGGGCGAGACCTTGGTCGTAATGGGCGGCTCTGGTTGCGGGAAATCCACACTGCTTCGTCATATAATCGGCGGCTTAAAACCAGATTCTGGGAAAGTATATCTATTCGGCAAGGATATTACTACTGCGAAGGAAAGCGAGCTTGATGAGATAAGAAAGAAGTTCGGCATGCTATTTCAGTCCGCGGCGCTCTTCGATTCATTAACCGTTGAGGGGAATATAAGCCTGCCTTTAAGGGAACACACAAAATTGGACGAGCATATAATAAAGATCGTCGTTAAAATGAAATTAGAGCTTGTGGGTTTAAGGGGGTTTGGCCAACTATATCCTTCACAGATATCGGGCGGAATGAAAAAGCGCGTTGGGTTGGCACGCGCAATAGCGTTAGACCCGGAGGTCGTCTTTTACGATGAGCCGACCGCGGGTTTAGACCCAATCGTCGGCGGAGTTATAGATAAGTTGATATTGGATTTAAGCAATAAACTATCCATTACTTCGGTTGTGGTTACTCACGATATGAATTCCATATTTAGGATAGCCGATAGAATCGCGATGTTACATAAGGGTAAGATATTGCAGGTTGGAACACCGGATGAGATTAAGGATACGAAGAATGAAATCGTAAAACAATTCATCACCGGAAGCCCCGAAGGGCCAATTGCGTTCTTCAAGGGAGAGGAAGACTATTTAGCGGAATTGACAAAATAGAGGAGTTGAGAAAGAATGGCGAAATTATCTAACGAAATTAAAACAGGAATCGTAGTCGTAGTTGGTGCTCTGCTTTTATTGCTCTTGGTCTATAAGATAGGGGGAATAAAAGTTGAAAGGGGCTATGAGATGCGCTGCCTTTTTAATTACATAAGCGGCTTAGAACAACATGCCCCGGTTAGGCTCTCGGGTGTTGAGGTAGGGGAGGTAAAGGACATAGGCATTTCCTATGACGGCGATGAGACGAAGATTCTGCTCACATTATCGCTGGATGATAATGCCAAGGTAAGGCAGGATTCGAAGATAAGGATAAGCACATTGGGTTTGCTCGGGGAAAAATATGTTGAGATCACCGGTGGTTTAAAAGGTTCTCCTTTCGTTAAACCAGGTGCTACGCTCGTCGGTATAGACCCATTTCAGATGGAGGATTTAGTTGAGATGGGTGAGAAATTGGCTGTGCGGCTTGATGCTTCAATGCAGGATTTGCAAAAGTTGATGAGCGATGTCGATGGCGTAGTCGTAGAGAGCAAAGATGATATAAAGGCGACGATTATGAATTTAAAAGATACATCAGAGAATTTTAAGGAGTTTAGCGATGATATAAGGCGCCATCCCTGGAAATTGCTGATGAAGGGGAAGGAAGAAAAACCTAAGAAGAAAAAATAAAAAGGAGGTTTTTTAAAATGGGGCGGATGAAATATTTAATTTTTGGATTGATCGTTGGAATCTTATTCTTGTGTTCCAATTTCGTTTTTGCCCAGGCCTCAACTAAAGAGGCAAGGATAATATTTGTAAAAGGAGATGTAAAGATTCAAAAAGCGGACAAAATCGAATGGATTGATGCCAAAGTAGAGATACGTTTAAGCGATGGCGATAAGATAAAGACTGGAAAGGCAGCAACGTTGGAGTTAGCTTTCGATTTAGAGAATAAAAATGTTGTTCGTGTATATGAGAATACCACCGCAATTTTGCGGGGAAGATGGCTTACGCAGATTGAACTGCCCCAAGGCAGGGTTCGCTCGCTGATAAGGAAGCTAAGGAGCGACTCAACCTTTGAGATTCGAACGCCTTCGGTTATAGCAGGGGCTAAAGGAAGCGGATGGGACGTAACCTCTGAAGAGAAAAGGGACGAGGTTAAAGTACAGGAAGACGAAATATTTGTCAAAACCTTTGACGAGCAAAATAATTTAATAAAGGAGATAGTTGTGACAGAGGGTTGGGAGGCAATTATTGATAGATTCCAGGGCCCAAGCGAATTGTTTGAGCTTACAGGTGCGGATAGAGCAGATTGGGATTCTTGGAAAGAGGATTTAAGCGAAAGGACAGAGATTGAACGGCCATCGGAAGGCGAAGAGAAGAGCCCTGAGGTTGGGACCGAATCGATAACCGAGGCCGCTCAAGAACGAACCGAATATAAAGATCAAGTATTTGAGATACAGGAGGATGCGCGAGCTAAGGATAGGGCTGAGACCGTGGTAACGCCTCCGCCTTCAGGCGGCGGATGCGAAGACTAAAAATAGATAAAAAGGAGGCCGTAAATGAAAGGAAATTATCTTATTTTTCTCCTTTCAATTTTTTTCCTAATTTGTTTGACCGTTGAGATTAACGCCGCTGAAATACTGGAAGAAGAGACCACGCCAAAATATATAGGTGCCGCGCAAAAGAAGGCATATGAAAAGGCTGAAACGGTCAAAGGCGGGAAGGTGTTTAAGACGAAATATTTTTTTGCCGCCCTGCAAGGATATGACAACAACGTGTATTTAGATTCTCGGAGAAAAAAGGATACATTTTCTGAAGGGATATTCGACGCGAAACTTACTTATCCTTTAACCGGCAGATGGAATGTATTCGGTGGAGTAGGAGTCCACGACGTATCATACTGGGAAGTTACAGATGCGAGTTTAGTCGATACGGATTTAAAATTTGGCTTCGAAGGAAAATTGTTTGGGACCGCTGTAATAACCGCGTTAAACGATATCGAAATAGTCGAATATCCTTATAACTCAGATGGAAGTTATATTGGGAACAAAACAGGCCTTAGGTTAAGGCATACGTTGCCGAAGACTTTGTTACCCGGCACCTATTTTCACGGTTTTGGCTACGAATATTTCTATAAAAATTATTCGGACAGAAAAGCAAGGAATGGATGGGGCCGTAAGTCCGCTGATGATAGGGTAGATAAAAGGCACACCTTAGAGAATGAATTCGGAGTATATTTCAAGAAGGCGATGCTTAAATTTAGCGGCAATTATTATTTTAACGATGCAAATGACAAGTATTTCGATTACTACGACTATCAATCCCGCAGAATTGGGATGTCTTTTATATATTTAGTTAGCGACAAGATGACCACCCTTTTTTCGGTTGGTCATCAGCGAAAACATTATATTCACAGGATAACCACCGTCGATAATACTAAACTCGAGACCGATAAAATCTTTACGATCGGCGGATCGTTGCTTTACCAGATATATAAGAATACATCTTTAGGGCTTAATTATACGTATAGGGAGAACGACTCAAACGATCCCATCCAGGAATATTCTGGTTCGATTACCTCCTTAGGTGTATACTGTAACTTCTAAGGATAAACCTTATGCCCAGAGACAAGGTTATCAAATACGGTTTATATCTTCTGGGCATTGTCGTTTTGCTTTTGCTTTCTTATTTTAAAGTTTTTGAGAACTTTGAACTTCAGACCCTCGATTTAAGGTTCAAATTAAGGCCCCCCTTAAAAGTAAATCCTGATATAGT